>CAZOSR010000239.1:0-3217 GCA_964582445.1 uncultured Coriobacteriaceae bacterium
GGTGGAGGAAGCAGATGCGTAGAACGGTCGTAGCACTCGTCGTAGCAGCGTTGGCATTCGTGCTCGTGGGTTGCGGTGGCGGAGCTGAAGAGCCCGCGACCGATCCCACGGCGACAGATCCGGCGGCTCCGGCACCAGCCCCCGCCGCGGCATCCGAACCCACGTATGTAACGGACCGGTCGGCGAACCTTGATGAGGCGACACCCACCGTGTTCCCGTCGTTCGTCAATACCATCACGCCGCATGCATTCCAGGAGAAGCTCGATGCGCGGCGTCCCATGATCATCCTGTTCTACGACAGCGCCCAGATCGTCACCACGGACATCCGTGCTGAGATCGACGCAGTGGTCTCCAACTACCGCGGTCTCATCGATATCGTCACATTCGACATCACAGGCGGTGGGGACGAGGCGGCCGCTGAGGCCGCGACCATGTACGCGTCCGAACTCGGCGTGCAGACCACTCCGCACACGTTGATCGTTGACCGTGACGCTTTCATCATCTGGCAATGGCGTGGGTTTGTGGACCGCGATACGCTGCGGCGCGAGGTAGAACGCGCGACCCGCTAGAGTGATGCGCGACCTGTTCGATGATGCCGCCGAGGGCCGTCTGGAGAGTGCGGCTCCACTGGCCGCACGCATGCGTCCGCGAACGCTTGACGAGTTTGTCGGGCAGGAGGCGGCTGTAGGCCCGGGGACCGTTCTGCGAACCGCCATCGAGATCGACGCGTTGTCCTCGCTGATCCTGTACGGCCCTGCCGGGACGGGGAAGACGAGCCTGGCACGTGTCGTCGCCGGTATGACGAAGGCACACGTTGCCGAGCTTTCAGCCGTGAACGCGGGCGTCAAGGACGTGCGACAGGTCATTGATGAGGCCCGGGATCGTCTGAAGATGAGCGGGCGCCGCACAGTGCTCTTCATCGACGAGATCCATCGGTTCAACAAGTCGCAGCAAGATGCTTTGCTCCATGCGGTGGAGGACCGCCTCATCGTCCTCATCGGCGCTACGACCGAGAACCCGTTCTTCGAGGTGAACGCGCCGCTCATCAGCCGCTCGAGGGTCGTGGAGCTGACGCCGCTTGCAGATGACGACATACGAACGATCGTCGAGCGGGCGCTTGTCGACGAAGTGCGCGGCCTGGGCGGCTCAGTCACGGTCGAGCCCGAGGCTCTCGACCGCATAATCACGCTTGCCGGTGGCGATGCGCGTGTTGCGCTCACGACACTTGAGCTTGCGGCTCAGATCGCCGAGGTCGAAGCCGGCGCATCCTCGAGCGAGGACGCGGCATCGGCGCGTTCCATCGTCGTACATGCCGAGATGATCGCGCGTGCCACAGCGCTGCGCGCCGTGCCCTACGACAAAGCCGGCGACGCGCACTACGACGTGGTCTCGGCGTTCATCAAGTCGATGCGCGGCAGTGATCCGGACGCCGCGGTCTACTGGCTCGCCCGGATGGTAGCGGGTGGGGAAGACCCGAAGTTCATCGCACGACGGATGCTGATCTTCGCCTCTGAGGACGTGGGGATGGCTGACCCGCAGGCCTTGCTGATCGCCCATGCCGCATTCAAGGCCGCCGAGTCCATCGGATGGCCCGAGGCAAGGATCAACCTTGCGCACGCCGCCATCTACCTGGCACTCGCCCCCAAGAGCAACGCGGCATATCTGGCGATCGACGAGGCGCTTGCTGACGTGCGTGATGCAGCCGCCGAACGAGTGCCCGATCACCTCCGCGATCGGCACAGACCGGGTTCGGATGCGTATCCGGCGTACCTGTACCCGCACGACTTCCCCGGTGCCCGGGTGGATCAGCAGTACCTTCCCGATGGTCTGAAAGGCAAGCAGTACTACCGTCCGCATCGACCGGTGCCGGAGGCCGACGAACCATAGGTCGCGACCCCGCCCTTTGCTACACTGAGCAGGTACCTTCAGGCGGACCCAGAGGGGCGCGACGTGGATACTCCGGCAGCTCTCAGCACTGCGCTCTCAGTAGCGGCTCTCGTGCTGTGTGTGGCCGCCCTCTACGGGATCGCGGTGCTCGTCAGAGCCGTCAAGGAGATCCGCGCGGCCGTTGAGGACATCCGCGTCCGGCTTGTACCGCTGCTCGACAAGGCCGACATCACGATCGATGCGGCTAACGCCGAGTTGCTGCGGCTTGACGCCATCGTCACCCAGGCCGAAGAGGTCGGCGAGGCCGTCTCCACCGCCAGCGGGTTCATCCGCTCTCCGGTCAACACAGCGGCGCAGGGTCTTGCGCGCGCGATTCGCTCGTTCGGCAAACGATGAGCCCACACCGGTGGACGCATCGGAGGAGGACGCATGGCACGTGACCGCATCACCCTTACCGTACCCGCTCGTGGTGAGTACGCGAAGACCGTCCGGCTGGCCGCGGCTGAACTGGCGAGTCGTCTCGGCATGTCCTACGACGAAGTCGACGACGTGCGCATCGCGGCCGAGGAGGCGTTCGTCTACGCGTGCGACTGCGTGGGGGATGACGAGGACGTGACGTTCCGATTCGAGGTGAGCGAAGACGCGTTGGGGGTCACGGTCGGCCCAATGCCGGACATTCGCGGCATTCGACCGGGTGTGTCCGAGGGCTATGCCGAGTTCATTCTCCGCTCGGTCTGCGATGAGTTCGAGATCAGTCGTACCGAGGAAGGATGCATGCTCACACTCAGCCGCCGCGCGGCAGTTCCGGCAGGAGAGCCAGGTGCCTAGGGCCCAACGCAGGCCTGAACGGCGGCTCGTCTGGGACAAAGCGCACACTCACGAGCTGTTCGTTCACTACAGGGAGCATGGCGATGAGGAGTCGCGTGACGAGCTCATCACCATGTATCTCAACCTGGTCAAGTACCTGGCGAGCAGGTTCCGCAACCGCGGGGAGCCGATCGACGATCTCATCCAGGTGGGGACCATCGGCCTTATCAAGGCCATCGACCGGTTCGATATCGACCGCGAGGTGGAGTTCACTACGTATGCGACACCCACGATCGTCGGAGAGCTGAAGCGCTACTTCCGCGACAAAGGTTGGGCCATCAAGGTGCCCCGCCGGCTCCAGGAGCTTTCATTCAGGGTCAACCAGGCCATAGACGCCCTCACACAGCGCGAGCAGCGGTCGCCCACGATCCTGGAGATCGCGGAGTACCTGGACGTCACGTCCGAAGACGTGCTCCAGGCCCTCGAGACCTCGGAGGCGTACAACTTCGTGTCGCTCGAGACC
>CAZOSR010000240.1:0-3202 GCA_964582445.1 uncultured Coriobacteriaceae bacterium
CCTGAGGAAGTACCGGCGATCGGACTTCTTATTCGCGTCATGTGTGAGTACTGCGATCACGCGTGGTCGCACGAGGGTGCTGAATCCCGCCATCTTGCGGATCGAGGGTCTCACGAACAACTCGAAACCGACCATGGTGGATGTGGGGTTGCCGGGTAGTCCGAAGAACGGTGTCCCGCCGATGGTGCCGAAGGTCTGCGGCGCACCGGGACGCATGGCCACTTTCCAGAAGTCAAGCTCGCCGATCTCGGTGAGCACCTTCTTCACGACATCGAAGTCCCCCATGGACACGCCACCGGTGGTGATCATGAGGTCGAACTCTGGTGCGCGCTGGAGAAGCCCTCTCGTATCCTCTTCGGTATCACGCGCGATGCCGAGAACGTGCGGCTCTCCGCCCGCCTGGACCACCTGCGCAGCGAGTGAATGTGTATTGGAGTTGCGGATCTTACCGGGGCCGGGCTTCTCTGTGACCTCAACGAGTTCATCACCCGTCGAGACGATGGCTACCCGTGGCCTACGCCGGACGAGCAGAGTGTCGTGACCCACAGACGCTGCGAGCCCGATCGCGGCCGGCCCGACCGTCTCGCCTGAGAGCAGTACAGCCTCGCCTTCGTGCACCTCCTCGCCGCGCGAGCGGATGTTCTCTCCCGGTGTCGGAGGCTTGAGGATCTCAACGGTCCCGCCTGTACTCCCGTTGTTCGCGCCCGCGCGCGTGTTCTCGACCATCACCACCGCATCCGCACCGGCAGGCACTGGCGCACCAGTCATGATGCGCGACGCCTGACCCGGACCGACAGCGATATCCGGCTGGACGCCCGCAGGGATGTGATCGACCACCTGGAGCGTGACCGGCGAAAGCACGGATGCCTCGCGCACGTCACCCGTCCGGATCGCGTAACCATCCATCGCCGAGTTGTCGAAGGGTGAGACGTCGATGTCTGAGATCACGTCGGCCGCCAGCACCCTGCCGAGTGCATCCAGGAGCGGCACCCGCTCGGAGTCAAGTACGGTGATCCGTGACAGGACCTGCTCCTGTGCTTCTTCGACGCTGATCACGTCAGATATCCTCCTTGGATGTCACATCGATGCGTGACGGGTTCGTGTAGACGACCAGCTTACCACCGCGTGCGTAGCCTACGAGGGTGAGCGCCGCGCGCTCAGCGATGTCGGCGGCAAGGTCAGTGACGGCGGTCCGCGAGACCACGATGGGGATGCGCGCCTTGGCAGCCTTGACCGCCATCTCGTAGCTGATACGACCAGTGGTCAGTAGAACGCCGTCGCGCGCATCGATGCGGTCGAGCCAGATTCGCCCGAAGAGCTTGTCGAGCGCATTGTGACGACCTACATCCTCACGGACCACGGCGAGCTTGCCGTCAACGGCGACACCGCAGGAATGCATGCCGCCCGTATCGCGGTATGAGGCGGCGGCGCGTGCAAGCTGACCGACCAGGTCGTAGATCTCTTCGGATCCGACTTTCGCATCCGACACGACCGGCTCGATGCCACGGGCATGACCGATCGATGCAAACGTGATGCCCTTGCCGCATCCCGAGGTCACATAGCGCTTGCGCTCGGCCACATCGGGCGGCGCCTCCTCGCGCGATCGCACGTACACAAGGCCGCGTTTGTGATCCACGTCCACGCCATCGAGCATGTCCCGGTCGACGATGAACCCCTCGGACAGCAGGAATCCGACACCGAGATCGGCGAGATCCTCGGGTGTGGACTGCATGGTTGCGATCTCATCATCGTTGAGGAAGACCGTGATCGGGCGCTCGGAGGGCATGCCGCGAGAGGCGCGCGCGCCAACCTCGATGACGGACACGCGTGGCGCTGCCGGCTCCTGGTGCTCGACCGCGCGGTCCCGCGACTCCAGCAACTCCTCGAGAGTGTTGACGTTGACGATGCTGCGCAGTCCGGGATCCACGCCCCTGAACGCGTCGAGCGGCACCTCGACAGTCTTCACCGAAGGCGCGATCGCAATCAGCCGACGCCTGCCGGACGCGAGAATCCGCCGAGCCTCCGGCAGACAGCTCGTGTGGTAGAGCGCGAGCAACGGCTCAGGGCCCTTCTCGCTCACAGGCAGCACCATCTGGGCGCCATCACGCGCGTCCCAGAGCGTCCGGATGACCGACGGCTCGAGCCACGGCATGTCGGCCGCAACGGCGAGCACCCACTCGTCTTCAGCCGCGGCGAGCGCTGTCACCAACCCGCCGAGAGGGCCCTGGTAGGCGACCTCATCGGTGAGCACCCGCACGGACGGCGGAAGTCCCGCAGACTCCATCACCTCGGGACGGTTCGTGACGACCACCACGTGCTGGCAAACGAAGCCGACCGTCTCAACGACTCTACGAACGAGCGGCTCGCCATCGAACAGCAGCATGGTCTTGTCGACGCCCATGCGCTGGGAGCGACCACCAGCCAGGACGGCTGCGGTCACCGGGATACGGTTGGTGTCGTGCACGCTCTACCTCCATCGCGAGTGCCGGCCCGCGAGCGTCGCGCCCGGTGGACGCGGCCCAGGTATCATACCCCAGAGGGTACACCCATTGCAGAGGCTACCGTGACCGAGGTCGCTTTGAACAGGGCGACCACCTCGGAGCCCGGCTGCAGCCCCAGCTCTCGGGCAGAGGCGCGTGACACAGACGCGGCGATACGGAAGCCGTTGGAGGACAGGCTGATCCTGTCGGTACCGCCCCGCCGCTCCACACCGTCCACGCGCATAGAGATGCGGTTGCGTGCAGAGGATTGCGGGATGTCCACGCTCGCGTCAAAGAGCAGGACATCCTCGGGCCGGATGCCCACGAGGACATCCACTCCCACCGGCAGGTCTGTGACCGCGAAGACCCGCTCCCCACCCACCGAGACCTCGGCCACGCCTTCCGAGCGCCCCACGATCCCGCCGCGGAGCGCCGTCTCCATGCCGATGAAGTCCGCGATCCACTCGGTGGTGGGTAGCGTCATCACCTCGTCCACGCTGCCGCTCCTCACGACCTCGCCCTCGTTGATGATCGTGACCCGGTCGGCCACCACCATCGCCTCGTCCTGGTCGTGCGTGACATACAGAGCGGTCACTCCCTCGGCCGAGAGGATCTCGGAGAAGTCGGTGACCAGGCGGCGTTTGATGAGCGGATCGAGATACGAAAGCGGTTCGTCAAGGAGCATGATCCGCGGCTCGAGGACCAGCGCGCGCGCGAGCGCC
>CAZOSR010000241.1:0-3171 GCA_964582445.1 uncultured Coriobacteriaceae bacterium
AGCTGTCGTACAGAATCGCCGTCTCAGCCATTTATCACACCTCCTGCTTCCGGATGTCGACCAGGAACGTCTTGTACTCGGGGATCCAGGTGTTGGCATCACCGACGTTCGGGGTCAGGTCGTTTGCCATGCCACCCACCGAGCACGTGGAGCCGTAACCCCAGTGCCACGGCGCGGCGATCTGGTGGATCTTCTTGCCGCCCACATCGAGCGACTTGATGCGGTTGGTGACCATCGCGAATGCGGTGATCGCGCCACGGTTGTTCTGGATGACCACGTTATCGCCTGACACGATACCCTTCTCCGCCGCGAGTTCCTTGGAGATCTCGACGAACATCTTAGGCATCGTCTCGACGAGCCATGGCAGGTTGCGGGTGAGACCACCGGTCTGCCAGTGCTCGGTGAGGCGGAACGTCGTCATAACGATCGGGTAGTCCTCGGCCGTGCCGCGCGTCTTCGCAGCCGACTCGACGATGACAGCCGCCGGGTTGAACTGCGTGCCGGACATCTGGTTCTCGACCGGCGACTCGAATGGCTCGTAGTGCTCCGGGAACGGACCGTCGGCGTTGCCGGAGGCGAAGAACCGGCTGACGCCCTCGGCGTTCATCATGAACGCGGTCTTGTTCGGCGGAATCATCTCGGTCGTGCCGTCGGGCAGAGCCTTTGACCAGCCGAAGTCCGGCACGTCGTTGCGGAGCCACTTCTCGCCGTCCCAGGCCACAAGGACCTTGTCCGGGTTGTAGGGCTTGCCTTCGGCGTCAGCCGATGCGCGGTTGTAGATGATCCGGCGGTTGACGGGCCATGCGAACGCCCAGCCAAGGTACGAACCGACCGGCTTCTCGATACCATCGCCAGGCTTGTCGACGTTGTCACGGTTGGCGGTTGGCTGGGTGGTCGGATCCTCCCAGGACTCCTCCTTGTTGTAGTAACCGCTGTAGATCCAGTTACCACATGCGGTCGAGCCATCGGCGCCAAGCTTTGTGAAGTTCGTGACGAGCTTGTTGTCGGCGACGGTGTAGCCGTTGAGGGCGCGGGCGACCTTGCGGACGTCGGCATGGCCGTTCTCGTCCAGGTAGTCCCAGTTGAGCTTGGTGATCTGCTCGGGATTGGCGCCGCCCTCGGCTTCGTAAAGCTCCTTCACCTTGAGGTAGATCTCGCTCACGATCTCGAGGTCGTCCTTGGCCTCTCCGGGAGGCTCGACGGCCTTGTAGCGCCACTGGATCCAGCGACCGGAGTTGGCCACCTCACCCTGCTTCTCGTAGTGGCATGCAGCCGGAAGCATGAAGACCTCGGTGTCGATCGTTGCGGGGTCGACGTTGGCCTTCTCGCTCCAGAAGATGGCGGTCTCGGTCTCCCAGAGGTCGATCGCGACCATCCACTTCAGCTTGGCCATCGCCTTGCGCTCCTGCGAGCAGTTCGGTCCACCGACGGCGGGGTTCTGACCCCAGAGGAACAGGCCCTCCATGTTGCCGGCGTCCATGTGCTCGAACATGGCGATGTGGCTGTGGTTCTTACCATCGAGTTTGGGCAGCATGTCGTACGCGTAGTCATTCTCGACCGTGGCGTAGTCGCCGTAGAGCTCCTTGAGGTAGCTCACGATGAACTTGGGCCGGTTGGTCCAGTAGCCGTTGGGCACCGTGGTCTTCTCGAAGTACGCAGCAAGCGTGGGGTTCGCGGCAGCCTGCGGGGTGGGGTTGTACCCGGGGATGATGTGGAACAGCATCGCCATGTCGGTAGAACCCTGCACGTTGGACTCACCACGAAGGGCGTCGACGCCACCGCCCGCGATGCCGATGTTGCCCAGGAACAGCTGCATCATCGCCATGGAGCGCACGTTCTGCGATCCATAGGTGTGCTGGGTCTGCCCCATGGCGTACATGATGACGCCGGCCTTGCCGGGCTGTCCGGTGGAGGCATAGAGGTCCCAGACCTGCAGCATGAGATCCTGCGGCATACCGGTGATCGATGACACGAGCTCCGGCGTGTAGCGCGAGTAGTGCTTCTTCATGAGCTGCCAAACGCAGCGCGGATCCTGCAGCGTGGGGTCGGTCTTGGCCTTCTTGTAGACCGGCGGGTTGAACGCGGGCGTACCGGGCTTGGTCACCCAGGAGTACGCGCCTGCGGTGTCCCACGGCACTTCCTCGGCCACTTCGTATGCCCATGCAGCAGCATCGTACTTGCGCTTGGTGTCGTCGTATCCGGAGAACAGGCCGTCGTCGAAGGAGTACGTGTCCTTCACGATGAACGAGGCGTTCGTGTAGTTCTTCACGTAGTCCTCGTGGTACAGGTTGTTCTCCATGATGTAGTTGAAGAAGCCGCCGTACCAGGCGATATCCGTACCGGAGCGGAGCGGAGCATACAGGTCGGCGATGGCTGCGGTCCTGCTGAACCGCGGGTCGACGACGATCAGCTTCGCGCCCTTGTTCTTGGCCTCCTGGACCCACTTCATGGAGATCGGGTGGTTCTCAGCGGCGTTGGAGCCGTTGACCATGACCACGTCCGAGTTCATGAGGTCGATCCAGTGGTTCGTCATGGCACCGCGACCGAATGATTGGCCCAAACCTTGGACCGTGGCGCTGTGTCATATACGGGCCTGGTGCTCGATCCACGTCACGCCGAGCGCGCGCGCGAACTTCTGCACCGCGTAGCCCTCTTCACCGTCGAGTGCCGCGCCACCGAGGTTGCCGATGGCCTCACAGCGGTTGACGGTAACGCCGTTCTCATCGACAGCCGTGTAGTTTGCATCACGGGTCGCCTTGACACGCTTTGCGATCTCATCGATCGCCCAGTCCCACTCGACCTCTTCCCACTCGGCCGCCTTTGGTGCGCGGTACTTGACCTTGGTGAGTCGGGCCGGGTTGAGCATCAGCTCGCCGGTCTCAGGATCGTAGACGTTGCGGATGTTGAACTGGGCATTACCCTTTGAACACAACGCGCCCCTGTTGATGGGGTGGTCCGGGTCACCTTCCAGGTTGATGAGCTCGCCGTCCTTGACGGAGAGCACCATTCCGCAGCCGACGCCGCAGTAGCAGCAGATAGACGTCGACTCGGTAGCACCTGTGATGCGCATTTCCGGAACCGCATCAGCAGCGAACGCGTTCGAGGGGCCGAACAGCTCGGCCAGCGCACCGGCTGCGAATGACGCGCCGGTGAGCTTGAAGAATCCTCGCC
>CAZOSR010000242.1:0-3168 GCA_964582445.1 uncultured Coriobacteriaceae bacterium
CGGTCACGGTGTACGTGCCGGGGCTCTGGGCGCTCGTGGGTGTCCACCGGAACAGACCGTCAGCACTGATCGCGGCGCCCGTGGGCGCCGAGACCAGCGAGAACGTGAGCGGATCGCTGTCGGGGTCGTAGGCAGTCGCCTGGAACTGGAGCAGCGCGTTCGCGTTCGCCGTCCAGTCGCCGATGACGCTGAGCACCGGCGCCCGGTTGGCGGTCGGCGTGCCCACGGTCATGCGCACCGTGGCCCAGGCTGAGTACGCTGTGCCGTTGTACGCTCGGTAGGTGAACGTGTCCACGCCGGTGTAGCCGCCGTTGGGGGTGTACAGGAAGGAGCCGTCAGCATTGAGCGTGACCGTTCCGTTGGCGGGTCCGGTCCCCCCGGTGTGGTGCGCGGTGAGCGGGAGGCCGCCGGGATCGGTGTCGTTCGCCAGCACGCCGAGGCCTGCGGGAATGCTGATCCCGGTATCCGCCGCTGTGGCGTACGCGTCATCGGTCGCCGTGGGGGCGGTCCCAGCCGGTGTCGAGGCAGTGGTGACCGCCAGCTTGTCCGTCCAGCCGGACATGTTGCCTGCAACGTCCATCGCGGTGAGGGAGAACTCGTAGCGTGTTCCCGGCTGCAAGCCCACGACCTGCACGCTCGTTGCCGGAGCGGTCGCGCTCAGCGCCCACGGCCCATCGATGTACACGCCGTAGCTCTCCACTCCGCTTGCGGTGTCGATCGAGGGACTCCACGACAGTGTGAGGGAGGTGGCGCCTACCGAGCTGGCCGCAAGCCCCGTCGGCTTCGTGGGCGCTATCGAGTCGAACTTGTACGACCATGTTTTGCGGCTCTCCACGTTGCCGGCCTCATCGACCGACCAGTAGTAGAGGGTCCGACTGCCCTGAAGTGGCGTGAAGGGAGCCGAGTAGACGGTCCCCGGGCCAGTGGAGGAGTACGCGTAGTACGTTGTCCCCGGCTCCCGGAGCCGCCGCTCGAGCGTAACAGTGAGCTCGGAGTGCAAGATCCAGCCAGTGGCTGGGTCCGGATCGTGGCTCACGGTCATCAGCGTCGTGGGCGGCGTCGCATCGGGCACGTAGGGAGCGGCCATGAACAGGCCGTAGCACCCTGCCCCCTCCGCACCGAACGGTCCCCACGACTCCCACACGATCCGGTCGCCCGCGACCTTCGGGTCCGACTCGTCGTACTCATTGTCGGTCACGCGCTCTGTGCCGTCGGCTGATGTCCACGTATGGATCTCGAAATCATCGGTCAGAGGCGCACCGGGCACCTGACCGGTGAATGCAACACGTTCGCCCGATAGTGCAGGAACACCGGGGCTGTACTCGCTGCCAACGATCTCGTGTGCGGCTTCCGAGGAAGTCCAACTCCAGAGCGCATAGGGTTCACTCTCCGGGCTCACCTGCCAGACGACCCGGCTGTCAGAGACGGCGAGAACGCCGAAGCCGGTGAAACGCTGGGCCTCGGCGATGCGCGCGGCGCCACCCGTGGGCGTCCACGTCCAGACATCAGCGAGAAAACCCATGTAGGCCCCGTCGGCGGCGATCCAGGCCACGCGGTCTCCCGAGGCCTCGAAGTCGATGCTCACGGTGTCCTGTGTGAGCTGCACAGTGCCCCCCGACGGGGCCCAGGTGAACAGCTCGTAGTCAGCGCCACCGTCGGACCCGCCGGTAGCGATCCAGTAGAGCCGGTTCGGGGAGACGCGGACGAAGTCCGGGTAGAGGTCCAGTGCTTCAGTGGTGACCTGCACGACGCCGCCGGCGGGCGTCCAGGTGAAGAGCTGGTAGCCGGCTGCATCGGACCACTCGCACCACGCGATGCGATCACCCGCGATCTGCGGCTTCGCCTTGTGGCTGTACCAGGTGTCTTGATCGCCGTACCGCAGCGTGCGGACGGTGACCGCGCCACCCGTTGGCGTCCACGTCATGATCGCGCAGTTGTCGTACGGGTTGTCATACGAGTCGGAGTGCGGCATGTGGTGCCAGGCGATGCGGTCTCCCGATACGACCGCGTGATCGTCCTCCGAGGCGTTCTGCGTGATCCGTGTGACGCCCTCGCTCTCGTCCCAACTGTAGATCTCGGCGTCCCACGTGCTGAACGCCTCGGGCGGATACATCCACTGACCGAACGCGGACCACACGACGCGGTCCTCGGCGGTGTCGAAGTCGCCCTGGTAGGTGATCCCCTCTTCGAACCCGTCGGTCAGATGCGTGACCGTCCACGCCGGATCGGCGGCACGCGCAACCTGCGGCGCGGCAAACGGGACCAGCGTGAAGCACAGCGTTGCCGATACCAGGAGCGCCACACCGCTCTTCAGACGGGACAGCGACGGAGATCGACGCAGCACCGAGATCAGCCCCTTCCGCACTCAGACTTCACTTGAGGTAATCGGCATGTCGCCATAAGTGGTTGAGTGCGTGCGGAACACGCTTCGATGCCCGGCGGATCGAGCGCCCTCGATGACGGGGCCGGACGCAGCCCAGGGGCGCAAGCGCTACTCGTCGAAGTGCTCCTCGGCGGGCCGTGCGTTGCGTGCGAAGTCGAACTCGGCGAACCCGATGTGACAGTAGCCGCCGGGATTCTTCTCCAGGTAGTCCTGGTGGTATCCCTCCGCCGAGAAGTAGTTCGCAAGCGGCGCCACCTCGATGGCAATGGGTCGCTCGTACCGCTCCTGCAATGCGGCGATCGAGCGGTCGATCACCGCGCGCTCCGCCGGATCGGTGTAGTAGATGCCGGTACGGTACTGCGTGCCGACGTCGTTGCCCTGCCGGTTGACCGAGACCGGGTCGATGGCCTCGTAGAAGACCTCGAGCAGGAACGGCAATGGCGCTACCGCGGGATCGTACTCCACGCGCACGGTCTCGGCGTGGCCCGTGCGACCGCTACAGACCTCCTCGTAGCTCGGCGAGTCCGTGGTGCCGTTGGCGTAGCCCACGTCGGTCGCCGCCACGCCGGTCACGAGCGAGAAGTACTTCTCCAGCCCCCAGAAGCAGCCGCCTGCCAGGTAGATGGTAGCCATGTCCTCTCCTTCCGAGGATGGTGACGGAACGGGCGCGGGTTCCGGCGTTGCCGCAGGCGCACACCCGCCGATCGTGCCGGTGAGAACGAGGAGCAACGCGAGTGCCATGCGTGCGGCACGCATGCTCACCCCTCCGCGATCTGCTGCATCGT
>CAZOSR010000243.1:0-3137 GCA_964582445.1 uncultured Coriobacteriaceae bacterium
AGTCCGAGAAGTAGAAGAACTCGAGCTCGGGACCCACGTACATCGTGTAGCCCATGTCGGCGGCCTTTGCGAGCACGCGCTTGAGCGCGTAGCGGGGATCACCCTCGAAGGGAGTGCCGTCGGGGTTCATGACGTCGCAGAACATGCGGCCAGTGCCGCCGTTGCCCGCACCCTCGGCACGCCACGGAAGCGTCGCGTAGGTCGACGGATCGGGGAACGCGACCATGTCCGACTCCTCGATGCGCGTGAAACCGTCGATGGAGGAACCATCAAAGCCCATGCCCTCCTCGAACGCGCCTTCGAGCTCGCTGTCGGTGACCGCGAAGCTCTTGAGGAAGCCGAGCACGTCGGTGAACCAGAAGCGGATGAAGCGCGTGCCCCGCTCCTCCACCGTCTTCAGTACGTAATCCTTGTCGAGCATCGTAGCCATGGTCGTGTCCTTTCGATCAGTCACGGTTCTAGTGGAGCGTACGGTCGGTGTGTTTCATGCGTGTTTCGGTCGTGAGAACGGGATGAAAAACCTGGTCCATCCCGCTGTGGATATGAGAAAGTGCTGCAAAGCACCCGGGGAGGGAGCAGGCATGATCCGAGGCACTGTCGTCTACCTGACGCGATTCGACGAAGCCAATGCCGAGCAGGCCCGCGCGTGGCTGAACGACCCGGCCGTGAACGAGTGGATGCTCTCAGGGCAGCTCCCGGTCTCCCGCGCCCAGGAACGGGGCTTCTACGAGCTCACCGAGCGCCAGTGGAACGAGGGCACCGCCTACCGCTTCGAGATCCACGCCGCGGACGACGGCCGCTTCATCGGCATCGTGGGGCTCGACTCCACGAGCCTCGTGCACCGCACCGGCGAAGTGGGCATCTTCATCGGATCGCTCGTCGACCAGAACCGCGGCTACGGACGAGACGCGATCCTCACGCTCCTGAGATTCGGCTTCGACTCCCTCGGTCTGCACCGCATCGCGATCAAGGCCAATGCCGAGAACGAGCGCGCGGTGCATCTCTACGGCTCGATAGGTTTCGTGGAGACCGGACGCGAACGCGACGTCGTGTTCATGCGCGGCCGATTCCGCGACCATGTCTGTTTCGACATGCTCGAGGACGAGTACCGCGCGCGCTATGGAGGGCCGGCCGCTCACAACGAGGCGTAGAGCTTCGCGTAGGGACGGTGACTCATCGGTGCGATTCGCGTGAACGGTGCCGAGAGGATCTCATCGGCGTCCATGTCCATCGCGGCCGCATACTCCTCGATCACGGGCCGCAACTGCGCGAGATCGGCCTCTGTGGCCTCGGTGATGCCGACCTCCGCACCACACTGCCACGGCTCTACCGTGCCGCGCACGTAGATCACGCCGCCATGCATGCCTGCGCCGAGAAACGACCCGGCGATGGGCTGCGCTTCGTCGCGACCGTTCATGCCGAGCAGCACGAGCATGCCACCGGCCATGTACTCGCCGAAAAAGTCCCGCGCCTTACCGCCGCACACAAGCACAGGGATCTGCTTCTCGTAGGCTTTCATGTGGATGCCGATGCGGTAGCCGACGTCGCCGCGCACGAACACGCGCCCGCCGCGCATGCCGTATCCCAGCACGTCACCGGCATCGCCATGCACGACCACGCGTCCCGCGCTCATCGTGTTGCCCACGCCGTCCTGCGCGTTGCCGAACACCTCGATCTCGGCGCCGTCCATGAACATCGCGGTGTCGTTACCCACAGTGCCGTGAACCTCGATCCGCACACCCGCATCGCGGAGACCCGCGCCGATGTAGCGCTGACCGTTCACGCCGGTGATGCGTACATCGCGCACACCTGACTCGATGAGCCGCCTCGCGGCGTCGTTGAGCTGCTGGAAGTACACGCCCGTGCTGTCGATGACCGCCGAATCACCATCACGGTCAACCACGGGGGCGACTTGCCGGTACCCCTCGATCACGCCGGCGGGCGGGACGCTCGTTGCTGCTTTCACCATTCCGGGCTCCCCTTTCCTACAGTCCGGCCGGCTTGACGCCGAGGACCCGGCAGGTCTGCTCATCGAGACCGATAGCGCGCAGACGCTCGCGGCTGCCACGCAGGCTCTCCACCGCATTGACACCGAGCGCCCCGAGGATCTCCTGTAGCTCGTGACTCCACGCGTGCACGAGGTTCGTGAGCCGCTCGGCGCCCCAGTCAGGATCGATGCGCCGCGTGAGCTCCGGCTTCTGCGTGGTGATACCCCACGAGCACTTGCCGGTGTGGCAGCTCTGGCAAAGGTGACAGCCGAGAGCGAGCAGCGTTGCGGTGCCGATCGCCACAACATCGGCGCCGAGTGCGATCGCCTTGGCGGCGTCCGCCGATGACCGGATCGAACCCGCCGCGATGATCGACGTCTGATTGCGGATGCCCTCATCACGTAGCCGCTGGTCGACTGCGGCGAGCGCGATCTCGATCGGGATGCCGATGTGGTCGCGTACGACCTGCGGCGCCGCGCCCGTGCCGCCGCGGAAACCGTCCAGGTAGATGTAGTCGGCCCCCGCACGCACGATTCCCGAAGCGATGGCCGCCACGTTGTGCACCGCCGCGATCTTCACACCCACCGGCTTGTAGCCGCTCGCCTCTTTGAGAGCGTAGATGAGCTGCCGTAGGTCCTCGATGGAGTAGATGTCGTGGTGCGGTGCCGGTGATATCGCGTCGCTCCCTTGCGGGATCATCCGCGTGGCGGACACGTCGCGATCGATCTTCTCTCCCGGTAGATGGCCGCCGATGCCCGGCTTGGCCCCCTGGCCGATCTTGATCTCAAGCGCGGCCGCGCGGTCGAGCACTTCAGGGCTCAGGCCGAAGCGGCCCGACGCCACCTGCACGACGATGTTGTCCTGGTACGGGTAGAGGTCCTCGTGCATGCCGCCTTCGCCGGTGTTCATCAGGGTACCGAGACGTGTGGCCGCCATCGCAATGGACTTGTGAACGTTGAGCGAGACCGACCCGTAGCTCATCGGCGAGAACATGATCGGCGTGTCCAGCTTCAGCGCGCGCGCGAGTCCGGCGTCCTCGGCCAGACGGTAGCCGCCCTTGCCGTCAGGCTCGACGTGCACGGAGTCGGCCTTCCGCCCAAGGTACGTACGGAGCTCCATCGGCTCGCGAAGCGGGTCGATGGACGGATT
>CAZOSR010000244.1:0-3107 GCA_964582445.1 uncultured Coriobacteriaceae bacterium
GTCCGCATGATCCCACTGCCGAGTGTACAGCACCCCTCGTGTCGACCGGGCTCCCGTTCGCCGAGTTGGTGCTGCAGACGTATGATCGGGTGGCCAGGCAGTCCTGTGGCACACGGGCCGGGGGTAGGAAATGACAGATCTGGTCGGTCGGGGTGCGCCTGACCTCGTGCGGCACGTGGTGCTGCAGGCGCTGCTGGATCACCTCTCGACTCTCGGTAGCGCAAACGACGCCGAGGATCACGGCTACGCGGATGAGGCGGAGCGCATGCGCTCGGAAGCCTGTGATGCGATCCGCGCGCTTGTCTCGGAATACCCGTTCCTCTCCGATGCGGTCCCGAGCCTCGAGCACGAACTAGAGACCAGGCACATCCTCAGCTTCGGATGGGCAGGGCTCCACTCGGCAGTGAGCGGGACCGTGAACGATCTGTGCGAAATCTGCGCGAGGCTTCGCGATCGGGAACATGCCTACAGCAAGTACGGGTGGCCAGATCACGACGTCGATCTTCCCGAGGAGGCCTGGCGTCTGGAACTCGTGCATGATCTCGGCTCCGAAGGTGACCGTCTGCGACAGATCTGGCGCTGCCCGCTCTGTGGCACACGTTACCTCTACAGGACCGACTACGAGTACCTTGTCAACGGCACCGAGGACGAGACATCCCTCACGCGGCTGTCGGCTGAGCAGGCCGAGGCGCTGCTCGCCGGGGAAAGTGGAGCGTCTGAGGGCGTGTAGTCTCGGTCGTCGAAGCGCATATCTACAACAGAGGCGCGTGCACACTGTGCTGCCCGTGGACCGAGGGGGTCGGCATGGATTCCGAACGCAGTGAGGCTGGAGAGCCCGCCGAGCCGACACACACGCCGGAGGAGCAAGCCGCCTTCGATGAGCGCGTCGGCGAGATGGCCGATTACGTCCATCTCCTTGAGGCTCACGACCAGGCACTCAGCGAAGAGATGTACGCCCAACAGCACGAGGCTGCTGCCTCGGCCGCACCCGGACTCGACCGGTTGCGGGCTACCGACCGCGTGGAGGAGCGGTGGTACGGCATACGCCAGCCGGTGTGGTGGGCGATCGGCGTTCTGCTCGTCGGCATCCTCGTCGCGGTGATCGCGTTCTATGGCGGCGGTGACCGCGGAGCATCCCGGAGTACCGACTCCGGTGGCGGCGACGAAGCGGTGGCAGGTGCAGCCGATCCTGGTCCATCTGGCGGGCCGGTGGGCGCGGCCGAAGCCGCCGAGGACGGTGTCGTCGCCGGTACATGGGTCATCTACGCCGATGAGGCGATGGCTATCCCGATGTACGAGCTCACATTTCAGCCGAATGGGTCGGCCGTGTGGATATCGGCGCCGGAGGATCCGAACATCCAATGGGTGCTCGACTCCTGGTCGTACACGCAGGAGGGTTCATCGGTGGAGATAGAACTCGTGCAGCGCATCACCGATGCGAGGTTCGGCGTCGACGAACCGTCGAACACCCGGTTCCATCTCACGTTTCAGGATGGCGTGATGACTGGCACGATGGAACAGGACACGTTCGGCTATGAGACCGTGGGCGATACCGCAGGCACGGTCTATCGCTATGGCTACCAGGAATCGGTCATCACTCCGTACGCGGTGCCGAAGCCCGAGGTCGACTGAGTCGCACGGCGCTGGCGCTCACTCGCTCCTGAGTGCCTCCACCGGATCCTTCCGTGATGCTGCCGAGGATGGTATCAGCCCTGCAAGGAACGTGAGGCCCATGCTGATCGCCACTAGTGCGACGGCGGCCGCTCCGGGCAGTATCGCAACCGTCTCGATGTCGAACGCCCTGTAGATGATGGCGTTTGCGGGGATTATGAGCAGGGTGGTCATGCCGATGCCGATGAGTCCGGCAACGAAACCTACGATCAGGGTCTCGGCGTTGAAGACCCATCTGATGTCTTGCTTTGAGGCACCGATGGAGCGCAGGATGCCGATCTCCTTCTTGCGTTCCAGCACCGAGATATACGTGATGACGCCGATCATGATGGACGAGACCACCAGAGAGATCGCCACGAAAGCCACCAGCACGTAGCTGATCACGTTCACGATGTCGGTCACTGAGGACATCAGCGTTCCAACGATGTCGGTGTAGGTGATGACCTTCTCATCCTCGCCGGCGGCCTCCATCCCGTCGTTGTAGTCGTCCAGGATCTCGATGACCCGGCCCTTGCTCTCAAAGTCGACGGGGTAGATGTCGATCATGAAGGGCTTGGCGACGTCGGCATAACCGAGCTTCGCCAGATTGCCGTCGAACGAACTCCGCTCGGTCCCCATCATGGACATCATCAGCTGCGCTAGCTCCTCCTCGTCCATGTTGAACTGGAAGAACTCCGCGAAGGCGTCTTCGTCGATACCCATCGCGCTCGACATGTTGGCTTCGAGCTGGCTCATGGACGACTGTAGTGCCGCGCCGATCTGCTCCTCGAGCGCGCCTGCAAGCTGCGATGCGAGTTGCTCCGAGACGGCGGACATCGCAGACTCAAGGTATGCAGCCATGTTGGCCTGCAGTTGCGCTTGGATTGCTGCTGTACTTTCCGTGAGCTGTTCCTCGATAGCCCCGCCGATGTTGTCTGCCAGTGCGGCGAACAACCGCCTCTGCAACTCGTCCAGACCGGGCTGCAGCTCGCCGAGGATCGGCTCAATGCCCGCGAGGACCGCCTGACCCTCCTCGGACTCGATGAACAGCGGGAAGTTGGTCGTCGCGTCCGTGGGATCCAGGCTCTCCGCAACACAGAATTCCAGATAGCCCTGAAGCATCTGGTCGGCCAGCGCGGTGACCTGTTCCTGGTCCACGCTGAAGACGATGCCGTCTGTGAGTGTCATGAGGTCGATTCCGGAGAGCGCTTGCTCGAGGTCGATGCCGCTGATCGCGTCAGTGAGATCGAGACCGGCGAACAGGTCCTCGATGTCCATCTCCGGCATCGTGGAGAAGTCGAGTGCCAGGTCGGATGTTGCCAGACTCATGTCGAGGGATGAGAAGTCGAGAGATGACGTGTCGAACTCCAGCATCGACGTATCGAAGCTGAAAGCCCTGCTGAGAGCGTCCTCATCGACCGTCATCAGCGATTCCAGTTCGAATATGCTGGTGTCGG
>CAZOSR010000245.1:0-3106 GCA_964582445.1 uncultured Coriobacteriaceae bacterium
CAACAATGACGAACCCTCGACAGGCAGCAGGACGGTGACACTGAACAACACCGCGGGCGGCGAGGTCGCTGGCTCCGTGATGCAGCGGTTCAAGAACAGCGAGGCGCTGTTCTTCGGCGCCTGGGAACCGTACACCAGCACCAAAGCCTGGACGCTGACGGCAGGAGACGGAACCAAGACGGTACAGGCCGAGTTCAGGGATGAGTCCGGAAACGTCACAGCGGTGAGCGACACGATCCTGTACACCGCCGCTGTCGCCAACGAGCATCCCGTTCTCGGGCCGATCGGTAACAAGAGCGTGAACGAGCTCGCGACTCTCACGTTCACCGCCACTGCGACGGACGCCGACGGAGACACACTGTCCTATTCGCTCGGAGGAGCGCCCGACGGTGCGACCATCAACGCTTCGAGCGGTGTCTTCACGTGGACGCCCACCGAGGCACAGGGGCCGGGCAGCTACACGTTCACCGTGGTCGTAAGCGACACGAAGGGTGGCAGCGACTCGGAGATCATCACGGTCACGGTCGCCGAGGTACCCGACTCTCCTGTCCCGCTCACGGTCACTCCCGTGGCCGGCGCGACCCGCATCGAGACCGCGGTCGAGGCATCCAAGCTCGGCTTCACGAACTCCGAGTACGTGCTCGTGGCCACCGCGCTCGCGTTCCCCGACGCCCTCGGCGGCTCGGCGCTCGCGGGCGCGCTCGACGCACCCATCCTGCTCACGTACCCCACACTGCTCCCGGACGCGGTCAAGGCCGAGATCGCGCGTCTCGGCGCCACGAAGGTGATCGTCCTCGGGGGTGACGGCGCGGTGAGCCCCGCCGTCTTCGACGCACTCGACGGCCTGCCGGACGTGGCGGCCGAGCGCATCGCAGGCGCCACCCGCTACACCACCGCCGAGGCGGTCGCGGAGCGCACCATCGAGGTGATGGGTGTCTCGTGGGACGGCACGGCCTTCGTGGCCACCGGCGCGAGCTTCCCCGACGCGCTCGGCGCATCCCCGCTCGCCGCCGCCAACGGCTGGCCGATCTACCTCCTCGCTCCCCAGACGGCCACCCACGATGCGCTCGTGGCCGCCATGAAGGCCGACGGCGTCACCGGTGTCCTCCCGCTCGGTGGCACCGGTGTGGTGCCTGCCACCTTCGAGACCAAGCTGAACGCCGCCTTCGGGGACTCCAGGGTCGAGCGCCTCGCGGGCGGTGACCGCTACACGACCGCGCTCGCCGTCGCCCGCTACGGTGTGGCATCGGCAGGACTCACCTGGGACCGCCTGGCCGTCGCGACCGGCGCGAACTTCCCGGATGCCCTCGCAGGAGGCGCGCTCCAGGGGGCGGACGGCTCGGTCATGCTGCTCGCGGCGCCCACCGGCCTGAACCCTGAGGTCCGGGCCGAGCTCACCGCCCAGAAGGCCTCGATCACCGAGGTGCGCTTCCTCGGCGGCACCGGCGTGGTGCCCCAGACGGTCAGGGACGCGGTGGTGCAAGCGCTCAAGTGACATACCGCGGATCTCCATGGAGGTGCTCTCCTGCTACAATGACGCTCGCACCACATCCGGGCGATTAACTCAGCGGGAGAGTGCCTCCCTTACAAGGAGGAAGCCGGGGGTTCAAATCCCTCATCGCCCACCAGCAACGACAGAGACCCCCGTGCTTCCACGGGGGTCTCTTGATGTGAGGCGGCGGCTTCAGGGCCAGCGGCGTGCCTGCTACTGAGCCCGCTCGCGCATGTACTCCGCCGCCGCTTCGGGTCCGCTCACGTGGCAGGCGGCGCAGTACGTGGGATTGTGGCAGTCGAAGCAGGCGCTCGCGCCAGTGGTAGCCACCGCACGGAAGTGTTCCTCGACCCATGGGGTCCCGGCTGTACTCTCGGGGTGGTGGCATGAGTTGCAGAACTCGTTGCTGGCGGCCTCGTCCTCGCTGCGCGCGTGGCACTTGGCGCACGAATCGGGGTTCGTCATGCCCAGGTCTCGATTCCACCGTGGCAGTCGGTGCAGTACTGCTTGGCGTGGCAGGTGTAACAGGTGTTCACGGTCTGCTCATAGCCGAGGTCCTCCGGCGCGGCGCTGTGGTGGACCTCATCGAGTCCGGCCACCCACTGCTCGGCCTGCACGACCCGTGACGCTTCCTCGGCGAATGCGGCTGCATGCCCGCCGCTCTCGCCGAACTCCTCATACCAGCCTGCCGCATCGTGGCTCGCCGGGATGAGGTCGAACTTCTCCGTGTGACACGCCTCGCACTCGCCGGGAGCCTCGGCGCCCTCTTCCAGCCCATGGCACCGGTAGCAAGCGTCCATCGTCATCCAGTTCTCGTGATGACGGTTGCCCTCCTGCTGGTACTCGATGCCCTCCTCGGGGTGCGCTACGCGGTTGTGGCATGAGGCACAGGTTATGCCGCGGTCGGTGTGCGCCGCATGGTCGATGATGATCCCATACGAGGCATTGACCTCGCGTGTGTCCAGGTTGTGGCACTGCGTGCAGAACTTGTCATCCATCTCAAGGGCGATCGAGTGATTCTCGTTGAGCGGCATCGGGTATGTGCCGAGGACGGTCGGGATGAGGTCGGGCGCCACCTCGATCTTGGCGAGCGTGAGCGCGACCAGTCCACCCTCGAACGGCTCGTGGCACGCGGCGCACGACATCATGACGTGCGAACCCGCATTGAAGGTGAGGGTGTTGTCGTCATGCACGTTGTGGCACGGCTGCGTACAGAACCAGTTGGTGGACGTGCCGGTGGTACTGCCGAGGACGAGAGCGAAGAAAGCGATCAGAAGCATACCGAGCCACATCAGCCTCTGGGGCTTGGTTGTGGACACGAACCATGCCTTGAGCTTGTTCCACATTGCCAGATCGCTCCATCCCTCGACGCCGGTGCCACCAGTGTAACCGAACCGGCGCCACAGATATGCAGGGAAGCGTCGTGCGGCACCGTACTCCGCTACATGGACATCTGTGTCTAACGCCGCCCGCGAGGAGTCCGTCGCATGTACTTCCTGCTTGGTGTCGTAGTGTTCGCCCTCCTGGTGATGATTGCCGCCGTGCGCGATCCGATCGGTGTGGGCTACCTGCTTTCAAGCGACGTGGATCACGTCGCTGACGCTCGCCTCGACG
>CAZOSR010000246.1:0-3100 GCA_964582445.1 uncultured Coriobacteriaceae bacterium
GAGGCGCACCCCGGCGGAAAAGTAGGGCGTCTGCATCCCGATCGCGCCTGGGACCTCATCTACGCTTCCACATTCGTGAACCTGGCGGAGTTCGTTGCGCTTGCGGGCGACCCGGTGGCGGACGTGCCGCGCATCGTGTACTTCCATGAGAACCAGCTGCTGTACCCCAACCGCCATACCGCCGAGTGGGACTACCAGTTCGCGCTTACCAACATCACGAGCGCTCTTGCCGCTGATCGCTGCCTGTTCAACACGCGGTACAACCTCGATGGCTTCCTTGCCGAGATCCCCGGCTTCCTGCGCGAGTTCCCCGACCACCGGCCGCAGGGCGTGGCCGAGCGCATCGCCGCGCACTCGGAGATGGTACCGCCGCCGTTCGACCCTGCGCCGTTTCATGCCGCGCCGGTCAGCCGCGGTGGGCGTCCGCGCATCGTGTGGCCGCATCGCTGGGAGCACGACAAGGACCCGGAGGCGTTCTTCTCAGCAGTGGGGGTGCTTGCGGCCGAGGGCCTCGAGTTCGAGGTGGCGGTAGCGGGCCAGTCGTTCCGGGAGACCGAGGCGCTCGTGGGCGAGGCGGCCGCATCCCTCGGCGATCGGCTCGTGCACCTCGGTGAGCCCGGATCGCGTGCCGAGTACGCTCGGCTGCTCGCCAGCGCGGACATCGCCGTCTCCACGGCCCGCAACGAGTTCTTCGGCCTGGCGATGCTCGAGGCGGCCTACGCGGGCTGTGCGCTGCTCGTACCGGACCGGCTCGCGTATCCGGAGCTCTACCCGGCGGAGATGCGGTACGGCACGCAGGAGCAGCTTGTGGCCAGGTTGCGGAGCCTCATCGCCGAGCGCCCCGCTCCCGGCACGGCCAGGGCGATCGCCGAGCCGTACGCGTTCGAACGGCTCGTTCCCCGATATGCCGAGGTCTTCCGTCGGGTGGCGAAGGGGTAGGATGGGTCCACTGATCGTGCTGGGGGATAGGAGGGTCCGGGATGTGGGAACCGCGTATCGCGGTTGAGGGCTGGGCGTGGTTCACTGCGGCATATCTGGCGGGGATCGTCGCTGTCATCGCCATCGTGGTGGTGGTTGCGGTGCGTCTGCGCCTGCCGCTCCGCTGCGCGGTGTGGATCGCGGGCGGATGTGTTGCCTGCTCGGTAGCGCTCTTCCTGTGGCTCGTTGGCGCGCCGCTGTCATCGGCCCTGCTTCTTGGTGCTGGCACCATCCCCGTTGTCCTGGTTGCGGTTGGTGGTCTCGGCAGCGGCCCTGCAGCGCTGAAGCGTGATGGCGATGCCCACTGATGTGCGGGAGTTGCCCGTAGCCGTTCGCGCTCTCGCGCGGGGCACTGCGCTGTTCTTCGGTGTGTTCTCGCTCGCGAACGCGGCTGTCGCTTTACGGACGGGGCGTACCGAGGATCTGTGGTGGGTCGATCTGAGCACGCTGCCAGGATGGGTCACAGGCCTGCTGTGGCTTACGGCGGCCCTGCTCGTCGCCTATGCGCTCCGGCCGGATATGCGCCCGTGGCGTCGGACGGCCACCGTGGCGGTGGCCGTCACGCTCGCAGGCGTGGCACTCACGAACGTGACCGGCTTCTACTCGGCCTGGAGTGCCGGTACGATCGCGCCGGCAACGGTCGTGCCCTTCTCGGCAGCGGTGTCGGCGGGGTTTGCGCTGGTGGGCGTCGCCGCGTGGATGCAGCAAGGGACTTCGCGACCTGCTCGCGCCGAGGACGTTGCGGTCGCGTTCACGGCCGCGGTTCTCGTGTTCGTGTTCCCGCTCGCGCAGGTGTACTTCTTTGGCACCACCGATTATCGCCGCGAGGCTGACGTGGCGGTCGTCTTCGGTGCGCGGGTGTTCGCGAGCGGGCAGCTCACCACCTCCCTTGAGGACCGCGTACGCACTGCGGCGGGTCTCTACGCGGACGGTCTTGTGGACACCCTGATCATGTCCGGTGGGGTGGGGGAGAGCGGTCATGATGAGGCCGAGGTCATGCGCGACCGCGCGCTGGAGCTCGGCGTGCCGTCGCGTGTGATCGTACTCGACCACGAGGGGCTCGACACCGACCGCACCGTAGCGAACACCGTGACCAGCTTTGCGGCAGACGGCAGCACTCGGGTACTGGCCGTGAGCCAGTTCTACCACCTGCCGCGCATCAAGATGGCGTACCGGGCAGCCGGGCAACAGGTCTACACCGTGCCCGCTGAGGAGAGTCGTCCGATCCTCAAGACACCAGCGCTTGTGGTGCGTGAGATCCCCGCATTCTGGCTGTACTGGGGGCGTTCGTGGGTCCGGGATGTGGTGGGCGGCTAGCATGTTCGCGCACAGAACGACCGGGAATCTAGCGATACTACCTTGCACTGCAAACTAGTGTGTGGTACAAGGTAGCAGGTACGACAAACATCACGGCGGTGGAGGAGGATCGATGGCCCAGGTGCGTGACGAGAGAGTGTCGCAGTTCCGCAAGGGCGCTCTCGAGCTGGTGATCCTCGCTCTGCTGGACCGCGGCGAGCTGTACGGCGTAGAGATCGTGGACCGCCTTGCCGAGCGGCCCGGCCTGGAGGCGAGCGCAGGTACGGTCTACCCGCTGCTCTCGCGGCTCAAGAAGGCTGGCGTGGTGGACACCACGTGGCGCGAGTCTCCCGTGGGACCGCCGCGCAAGTACTATCGGCTGTCGGGCGCGGGACGACGCGAGCTTGCGGAGATGACGCGATCCTGGCGCGACATAGCCGACGCAATCGACGATATCCTCAGTGGAGGCGCCGAATATGAGTGAGATCCGCACGATAGACGCATACATCGCCGAGGTGCGCACGCATCTGGCTCCGCTGGGCGCGTCGCAGCGCGAGGAGGTGCTCGCGGAGCTGGAGTCGCTGCTGCGTGCCGATGCCGAGCGCGTCGGAGAGGCCGCGGCTCTTCAGTCTGTGGGCGATTCCGTAGCGTACGCCGCCGGGGTGCTCGAGGCTCTGCACGACGATTCGGAAGAAGCTGAAGCTGCGGGTCAGCCCACCCCGCAGGGCACGGTGCTCGGCATGCCCTACGACTTCCGGGGGGCGTCGGTCGACCGCATCGGCAGCCGTGTGTGGAATCCGGCTGACCCCCGCATCATCATGCCCCG
>CAZOSR010000247.1:0-3098 GCA_964582445.1 uncultured Coriobacteriaceae bacterium
GCGTGCCCTCGTCAACGGCTCGCCAGAACACCCACGGAAGCGTCAGGAGAGCCCATAATCTGGACTATGGCTCGCAAGCAGATCACCCAGTACATCGACGACCTGGACGGCACCGTCCTCGAAGAGGGCGAGGGAAAGACCATCCGCTTCTCGCTCGAGGGTCGTTCCTACGACATCGACCTGTCCGAGCCGAACGCCCAGAAGCTCCGCGACGCCCTCGCCCCGTTCATCGAGGTAGCCACTCCCGTCTCTGCGGTTGCGAAGTCCGACCGTTCCCGCACGCAGCGAGGCGCCACCCGGAAGTCCGACCTCGCAGCGATCCGCTCCTGGGCCAACCAGAACGGCTACAAGGTCAGTGACCGGGGCCGTGTTCCTGCTGCAGTGGTCGAGGCGTACGACGCCGCTCACTGAGCGTTCTCGCTCAGTAGTTGCCACATAGAAGAAGCCCACCGTTCACAAGGAGCGGTAGGGCTTCTTCTTGTATTCGGTGGGCTGAATGGCAGAATCACGCTAACGCTTGCATTTCCGAAGCAACAGTGCATAAATGGGGCAAGAGTTCAGCGAGCAAAGGGTTAATCTCCCTCTGTTCGCTGTTTCGCGTTATCAATCATTCACGGTAGTTTACCGGCGGAGATCCATGCTAAGTGGAAGGGAGCCATAGAGAACAATCCGGCGAAGTTCACCCGCAATACGGGACTGAGTTTCTTGATCCTCAGGAGGGTGTTGAGGAGCGTGTCGAGAAGCGACTCCTGGCTCATGACGTAGCGAAAGCGCTAAAATCTGCCCTCACGGCTCGCGAGGAGCTTGTGTTGTGTATGCGGTTCGGCATCGGCGGATATGAGCCAGCGACCTTGGAACAGATTGGTTCAGAGATCGGCCTCAGCAAGGAACGCGTGCGTCAGATCGAGAGTAGAGCGAAAGCGCAGCTTGCGCGCTCGGTTGGTGGAAAAGCTCTTCGCGACTATCTCAGTTGATCTACCTCGGGCCGACGGTGTCGCGCTATCAATTCTCGCTTCGGATCAGGTCGATGGTTGTCTGGTTGCGGTAGGTCGTAAAGTGCAGTCGCATGGCGGGAGCAAGGTTGCTGTTGTCGCGAAAGACGACCGTGCGCATGGGTGAGTCGAACCCCGTCAGCGAGATCACGTAGAGGGTGTCACCTGGCTCGACGTCTTCGGGCACAACATCAGCAAGGTCGAGATGCACGTGGTGGCGACGCTGCCGGTGCTCGTCGAGCACCGCCTCGTCACAGGGGATCTCGTCGAGCGTTGTCGAGAGGTACTCGTGTGCCTCCACAACGTCGTCGCCGTCGTAGACGGGGATGAGGATCTGGAAGGACATTGGCGCTCGTGCCAGTCCGTCAAGGGCGATGTGGCTGAGTGTGAGATCAAGCCCGTTCGTACTGTCTCCGGTCGCCTCGATGACCAGGAACTCGTTCCCCAGCCGTCCGTCGTTGTCTGCAAGATGTACGAGGTCTCGGGCGATGAGCCGGATGCCGTCGTCGCTCCAACGCCTGCCGGTGCGTTGGTCGCGAATCAGACCATCCTGCGGAAGTGCGCCGACGACGTGTTCGAGGCGATCAAGCACCGTGTCGGCGGGGGCGGTAATGGAGATCGCTGCCGCCGCTTCATCGCGAGTGCCCTCCTGGACGTAGCGCTGTAGCTCGCGTCGGAACGTCAGGTAGCCATCGAGCACGTCGTCGCCGCCGCAGACGTATCGGAGGGCCGCGGCCTTCATGAACTTCCGGAACGTGAAGCGCCCGTGAGAGCCACGCAGGTCCAGCAAGTCAGCTTCGATCGCAGCGACGACGGCATCGCTGTCGCCATATGCCTCGAACAGAGCCTTCTCCACGTCTCGATTGTCGCAGTGCTGGGCCGTGCACTTTTCTGTCACGACCAGAGACACGCCCCCGCTTCAGGCTGAATCCCGTCGAGCTACACCGCTCGGCCTGACAGAAGGGAACGTACTCTCATGTCCACCCTCATCCCCTCCAACCCCGGCATGTTCGGCTCGCCGTCTGCTGACGGTCGTCGCTCTGGCGGCGCGCTGTCCCGGTCGAAAAAGCGCGAGATCGAGCAGATCGGCGCGCGCGTGGAAGTGGAGACTGCGGCGGAGCAGGCCAGGGCGTTCCTGGTTGCTCACGCCATGACGAACGTCGCCACGCTGGTCAACCAGGCCGAGGCCCACATGAAGGTCGCCCCGGCAGGGGCGCCGTTCTATGAGCAGCTCATCGCGTCCTACGCCATCAGCGCGGGCCAGCGGATCTCCCGGCTGTGATCGCCGTGAACGAGATCCTGCACGCCACCGGAGGCATCATCGCCATCCTCCTCATCGCGGTCGCGCTCTACTGCATCACGTCGCGCTCTACTGCATCACCGTGTTCATCCTCGACGAGCTGGTGCTGGCTCGTCCCCGTCGTATCGCCCGGATCGAGGCAGAACTCGACGCCAAGAGCGAGCAGCTCCGCCGCACCATCCTGAACCTCGCCGAGCAGCTCGCCGCCGACCGTGACGAGGCCTCCAAGGCGATGACCCGCCGGGCATTCCTCACCTCCGGCGTGACCCCGCCGAACCGCTGAATGGCCAACGGGCGGTTCTTCCGTTCGGCTCGCCCGTTGACCATTCCACAACAGCAAGCCAGATCGAAAGGCGCTGCCATTGGTGGCTCCATTCGACCCCTGGCGCCGATGTTCTCTTCGATAGTCCGTTCGGGATGTAGTGGGGACAACAACACCCCGAACGGACTATTGACTCATTCGTTCCGAACCCGAATAAACATCCCTCGCCGCTCGTGAGGCAAAAGATGCTTCGTCAAATTCGAGTGGAGAAAGGAGTACGTAATGAGCACCAACGTAAGCAACCAGGAGGAGGCTGCCGACTCGGTCACGCGGCCCACGAGCCTCGAACTGTATGACGCGGTCTTGGCCGACCCGCCGTGGCAGGGTCAGGGCGGCGAGAGGCACTACCCGACCATGCAGCTGAGCCGTATCGCCGGGATGGGTGAGGCGATCAGGGCACACACCAAGCCGGACTCGTGGCTGTTCCTGTGGACGACGAAGACCCTCGTCGACGAAGCCAAGGACGTCATGACGGCGTGGGACT
>CAZOSR010000248.1:0-3092 GCA_964582445.1 uncultured Coriobacteriaceae bacterium
CTCACTGGCCTACCGGCGCTGCGGTCGCCGGCGCCATCACGTAGACCTCCACCGTGCCCGAAGCGCTGATGAACGAATCCTGCTCATCCGTCTCCGGAGAGTACGAGAAGCTCATGGCTGTCACCCGTGTTCCACGATCCAGCCTGTTGAGTCGCCTGCAGAAGTCGATGACCTCCGTCCACTCACCCGTGTAGTTGACGGTCAACGGCAGGACGCTGTATGCAGCGGGCGAACCGTCGGCCAGAGTGCGTGAACCGCCACCGATGGCACCAACCGAGATTGCCGGAAGCTCCACGCCCGCGGCGTTAGCCACATTCTGCAACTCGATGATCACCGAGGGCAGCTGCGGCGAGTCGGGGACCTGGTTGGCGATCTGCATCAACTCGACCTCATTGACCGCAGCCTGTGCCTTCACACTCTGACGGCGAGCCAACAGCGCCTGAGCTGTCTGCAACTCCGTCTCAGCGGTCGCGATCTGCGCGTCCACACTTGACGCCTCCTGGAACTTGGGGAGGATCGCCAGGATGACGAACGCAATCGCAATGACCGCGATGACGCCGATCGCGATGTACATCTGCATCTGTGCTGATAGACGCTTCATCGCTGGTATCCTCCGCTACGGGACGAACGTACTCGGCGGGGCAGGCTCGCCCGTCGCGGGTGATCGATGTTCACGTGATGCTTCACTGCGCATCGCCTCCGGTGACCGGAGGGATCACCTTCGCGGTGATCGAGTACTGAATAGCGTCCTGATCGGCGAACTGCGTCTTGGTCGAGCTTGCCAACCAGACATCGCTCAGCGACTCCAGCTCGGCCAGGCGCACGAGGCCCTTGGCGATGGCCTTGTGACCGAGATCCGGCACATCGTCCGGCGAGTCGATCGCATACCCGGCCATCGAAAGACCAGTGGACTCGCTCACGGCGATCGTACTCACCCACATGTCTGAGGACAGCACGAGAGAGAGCTCGTCGAGCAGCTTGGCCCAGTCGACCCTGCCCCCCATTGCCGCCTGCACAGTAGCCTTACGCGCCTCCAGCTCGGCGGCCCGTGTCTCGAAGATAGCGAGTTGGTCCGCCTGGGCCTGAACGGCCTGCACTTGCTGCTGAACCGCAGCAAGCTCGTCCTGCCGTGCCTGAAGCCTGTAGCTGGCAAACCCCCACACACCGGCTAGGACAACTGCTACAGCGATGGCGCCAACGATGACCCAGACCCCGCGCCGCTCAGCCTGCCGACGTTCCAGTATCTCCGGAGGAAGCAGGTTCACTCGCATCATGACCGCAGCCCTCCGAGCGCCAGACCAACGGCGGTAGCGGCACCCATCCTGTCAGAGCCGAGCGCCTGCTGCGCACCGGAGGATATCCTGACCCGGTCCTCGAACGCGTCGGCGACGAGGACTTGCGCCTGCAACCCCTTCTCGAGGTACTCGGCAAGGTTCCGCAGTTGCGAACCGCTCCCGGTCAGGAGGATCCGCTGGATGCTACGGACCTGGGATGTCTGCGTGAGGTAGTAGTCAAGAGACCTACGGACCTCGGCGATGAACTTGTTCGCCTCGCGCTCGATGGACTCATGAACCACGGCCACATACTCTGCGTCCAGGCCCGGTGGCGGCTCTTCGACACCCCCGGAGATATTGGGGAGCCCGATACGCCGCTTGAGATCATCCGCCTCGTCGAAGCCGATGTTCAGGACATTCGCGATGGCCTGCGTGAAGGTGCTTCCCGCAAGGGAGGAGATCCTGTTGAAGCGCGGAACGCCCCGCTCTACAACGGTGATGTTGGTGAGACCCGACGCGATGTGGATGATGGCAGTCGCCTGACCTTCGGCATCAGGGAGGATCTGGTCGCTCTCCCCCATCAGCGCGCGGACGACAGCGAATGAGGAGACGTCGATCTGATCGAGCTTGAGTCCGGCGCCTTCCACCGCTGCGACCGTGTTCGCGATCATCTCGCGATGGGCGGCCACAAGCAGTACTTCCATCATGTGTTCGTCGGCCGAGGTCATGTAGTCGCCGATGATCTGGAAGTCGAGAATGGAGTCCTCCACCGCCATCGGAATGTAGTCCTGGGCCTGGTACTGGATGGCGCTCTGAAGCTCACCGCGCTCCATGAAGGGAAGGTCGATCAGACGCACGATGACGCGCTGGTTGGATACGCCGACACTGACGTTCTTGCCGCGTACCTTTGAGTGTCGCCAGAGGTCCTTGATCGCCGCGGAGACCGCGCCGGTGTCCACGATCTCGCCATCGGCAACGGCGCCCATCGGGACGCTAACGGAACCGTAACCGGTCAGCACGAAGCCGGATCCGGTCGACTTGACCTGGGCGACCCTGACGTGACCGGTGCCGATGTCAAGACCGATAGCGGTCTGACTCGAACCGATGGAGAGGGAACCCAACGGTGTCCTCCTTCTGCTTCTGCTGCTACGGCAAGACTGCGACTGGTGCTACTGCTGCGATGTTCCCCCGTGCGGACGATTGCTCGTCATACGGCCTGTGAAACGACCGTCCAAGCATGAACCACTGCCTATCCAACAGCACCAAGGCCGATGTTGTCAATAGCTGGCCACTCGATGCGCTTCTCACTGACGACTCCAGAGGCCGAGTGAGATGATGCCCTCGCCGCCGCCAGGAAGTGACTCGGGCAGGTAGCTCGGCAGCAACGGATTGGTCACCAGGTCGGTGTTTGGAGCGGAAAAGTCCATCTTGTTGGACAGGATCGACCCGCGCATCGAGGTGCCCGGATGCGTGATGAAGATCGTGCCGTCGGTGTAGTACGCCCCCGCATAGTCGAACGCGTTGTCGCGGATCGGGATGGCGCCGTTGTTGGCTCCGGAGGCGTTCATCGTGATATCCACCGGTGTCACGATCCCGAGAGCCCACCCGCGGTCCTCGCCCACCTTGTTCACGTCCGGCGCAGCCTCGGTGTGGCTGTAGGGTCGCAGTGCACCCTCCACCGTGACCGGTCCGTTGGCCACGATCGTGCCGTTACCGATGTACATCACATGATCGTCGATGATCAGAGGACCGTCCACGAACACCGTTCCGCTGATGAACAGCAGGTCCCAGTGCTCGCCACCGTGGAGCGGAGTGAAG
>CAZOSR010000249.1:0-3070 GCA_964582445.1 uncultured Coriobacteriaceae bacterium
GTCGGCATCGGCAGGACTTGCCCACCGCGAGACGCCTGGCACTGGCGCTGAGCCGAACTGATGCTGCAGCGGATAGAAGGTCCAGTAGGAGTCATGAAGAAGAGGCTTCTCTCTCATCATCGCCTGGGCTTCTTCAATCGTTGCGGCATGCGCATAGTACCTGAGTTGACCGGTTTGAGTGAGTAATCTGACTCTGATGATGAAAAGCGCTGGTAGCAGGTCTGTCCGACCGCCGTTTCGACTTGAGAATGGTAACTAAGCGGCCCCTGACCGGCTGTCTGCCGCCTATACTTGGCGCATGGCCAGGCCGTTCATCAGGAAAGTGCCCACCGCATCTGGCGCCACTGCCGTCCAGGTCGTCTACAAGCATGGAAGCGGCATCGTCCGCATCGAGCACATCGGATCCGCGCACAGCGCGCTGGAGCTCGATCTGCTGATCGCCAGAGCCCATGAGCATATGGACTTCGAGCAGCCCAGGCTGGACCTGTTCGCAAGCGGGCCCGAAGGGTTCACGGAAGGGTCGTATTCGAGGCTTCTGTGGGATGCGCTGTCGAGCCAGTACGACTCCCTCGGCCTCGCCGTCCTTGACGACGAGGTGTTCAGGCAGCTGGTGGTGGCGAGGATGATCGAGCCCACGAGCAAGTCGGACACCATCCGCGTGCTTGCGGGCCTGGGGCTTGATGCGCCTTCGAACACCGGCATCCATCGCTGCCTGAGACGCATCGTCGACGAGGACTACCGCTCAGGGGTCTCCACCTGTTGTCTCGAGCACGCGCCGGCGCGCTCGCTCACGCTTCTGCTCTACGACGTGACGACGCTGTACTTCGAGGCGCAGAAGGAGGACGAGTACCGGAAGCCCGGCATGAGCAAGGAGCGGAGACTCGAGCCGCAGATCACGGTGAATCGCCCCGGGTTTGATAGAGGCTATGTGTTTCCGCTTCCCGCATACTCCAGACACCCGTCAGCGGCGTGATCCGTCACCTCCTTTCCGTGCCAGTAGCGCTCTTCGAACTCAGTGGGGGGCATGTCTCCGATCGAACCCAGGAGCCGCCGGTTGTTGTACCAGTCAACCCAGACGAGAGTGGCGAACTCGACCTCGTCGATGCTCTTCCAGGGGCCATCCTTCTTGATCACCTCGGTCTTGTAGAGGCCGTTGATGGTTTCAGCGAGCGCGTTGTCGAAGCTGTCGCCCTTCGAGCCCACGGAGGCCACGCATCCGGTTTCGGCAAGGCGCTCCGTGTAGCGGATTGAGAGATACTGGACACCCCGGTCGCTATGATGAATGACGCCCTCGACGTCTCCGCCGCGCGTCCAGAGCGCCATTTCAAGGGCGTCTAAGGCAAGATCGCTCTTGAGCGATGGAGACACCCGCCATCCGATGATCTTCCTCGAGTAGACGTCCGTCACGAACGAGACGTACGCGAACCCTGACCAGGTGGCGACATACGTGATATCCGCCACCCAGACCTCATCCGGGCGCGTGGCGGTGAACTCCCGGTTCACGAGATCAGGAGGCCGTGTGGCGCTTTCATCAGGCACAGTGGTCTTCTTGAAGCCGCCGCGTTTCACGCCGCAAAGCCCCAGGTCCCGCATGAGGCGCTCGACCGTGCAGCGCGCGGCGGGAATACCGTCGCGCGTGAGCTGGAGCCACACCTTGCGGGCGCCGTAACAACCGAAGCTGTCCTTGTGCACCCGCCTGATCTCGACTTTCAAACGCCCGTCCGCAAGTGAGCGCGCCGAGGGCGGGCGCTTCTTGGCGGCGTAGTACGTGGACGGGTTGAAGTCCATCACCCGGCAGACGGGCTCGACTCCGAAACGCGCGCGGCTCTCATCGATGAAGCGCGTCATTTCGGGCGGGGATGGTCGAGCTCCTTGGCGAAATACGCGCTCGCCGCTTTGAGGATCTCGTTCGCGCGGCGGAGCTCTGCGTTTTCACGCCTGAGGGTCTTAAGCTCCTCAAGTTCCTCGCTTGCCAGAGCGGCCTTGCCGCCTTTGTCCACAGGCGCGGTCTTCACCCAGTAGCGCACGGTGTCCGGATGCACGCCGAGCATCTCACCGACACGCTTGAATGCGCCCGGGCCATCGCTCTCTGCTACCATCCTCACCGCGCGCTCGCGCAACTCCCTCGGGTACTTGTTCTGCACAGCCATGCTCATCGCCCCTTCGTGTAGCTTCTGAGTCTCTACAATACCCGGGGCGATTCACCTTCTGGAGCACCACGATCTTCGGCTCCTCAGACATCTCCGCCGCCAGACCGTCCCTGTCCTGGACGGTGTCCGGGGCGGCGCTCGCGGTTGCGCTCTTGATTCTGGGTCTGTCCTCCGCCCGGTTGTCGTCCGGGCGCTCTCAGAGAATCCTTCTTGTTGTCCCTCCTGCACTGTCTGCGGTAGGTACAGCTCTCCTCTCGCTCAACAGTGACCTGGGGGTGATGGACACCCTGGCGTTCTTCGGCGGATCGCTGCTCACCGGAATCGGGAGCGCCGGCATCATCGTGTCTTGGGGCCGCTTCTTCGGCTCGATCGAGACCCGCCGTGTACTCGTCTACGTTCCTGGGAGTTTCGTCTTGAGCGTCGTCTTGTATGGTCTTGTTACGGCACTCCAGCCCACTGTGTCAATCATCGTCACAGCGCTGCTGCCGGTGGCCTCGATGATCACTCTCGCGCAGTGCCAGCGCGAGATCACGGCCGACCCGAGATGCGATAGCACGCCTGACGGACGGAGCTTCCCGCTCACGGGAAGGTTCATGATCGCGCTATGCGTGCTGAACGGAATCGTGGGTGTTGCATCGATACTCACGTCGTCCACCGATGCCGCGTCGTTCGGTGCAGTCAATGCCCTGGCAACGATAGCAGGAGGTGTGGTGGCCTTCGGGTTTGCGATCGCGGCGATCGTACTCTCCCGAGACCTTGATCTCGGATTGGTGTTCCGGCCCGCGCTGCCCCTTCTCGTTGCGTCGTGCACGCTATTGCCCCTCTCTTCCTCATCGGCACGCCTGGCCGCTGGTGGCCTGCTGCAGGCTGGCTGGATGAGCCTTGAGTTGCTCCTCTTCTTGACGCTATCGAGTCTGGTG
>CAZOSR010000250.1:0-3067 GCA_964582445.1 uncultured Coriobacteriaceae bacterium
TCGAGCACGACGACGCGAACCGCGCCCTCATGGGTTCGAACATGCAGCGCCAGGCCGTCCCCTTGCTCACGCCGTCGGCTCCGCTGATCGGCACGGGCATGGAGTACCGGTCGGCTGTTGACACTGGCGAGATTCTGATTGCCAAGCGTTCCGGCACTGTGAGTTTCGTGGACAGCACTGCTATCGAGGTCACCACCAAGGACGGCGTCGACCGCTACGTGCTGCCCAAGTTCATCCGCTCAAACCAGGGCACGTGCATCAACCACCGGCCGCTCGTCGCCACCGGCGAGAACGTGGCCGAGGGCCAGGTCCTTGCTGACGGCCCCTCCACGGAGGCCGGTGAGCTCGCGCTCGGTCAGAACCTCCTCGTGGCGTTCATGCCATGGGAAGGCTACAACTACGAAGACGCGATCATCCTCTCCGAGCGTGTCGTGCGCGACGATCTGTTGACCTCGATCCACATCGAGGAGTACGAGGTCGAGGCCCGCGACACGAAGCTCGGCCCGGAGGAGATCACCCGCGAGATCCCGAACGTTGGCGAGGACATCCTTGCCAACCTTGACGAGGACGGCATCATCCGCATCGGCGCCGAGGTCTTCCCTGGCGACGTGCTGGTGGGCAAGGTCACACCCAAGGGAGAGACCGAGCTCACGGCCGAGGAGCGGTTGCTGCGTGCCATCTTCGGTGAGAAGGCCCGCGAGGTGCGCGATACGTCACTCAAGGTCCCGCACGGTGAGACCGGCCGTGTGATCGCGGTTCACAAGATGAGCCGCGACAATGGGGACGACCTGAACCCGGGCGTGAACGAACTCGTCCGTGTGTATGTGGCACAGAAGAGGAAGATCCAGGAGGGCGACAAGCTCGCCGGCCGCCACGGTAACAAGGGCGTCATCTCCAAGATCCTGCCGGTCGAGGATATGCCATTCCTCGCCGACGGGACCCCTGTTGACATCATCCTTAACCCGCTTGGCGTGCCGAGCCGAATGAACATCGGGCAGCTGCTCGAGACGCATCTCGGATGGGCTGCTCGCGTGGGTTGGAGCAACGACGACAAGCAGAAGTCGCCCGTCGACGGTCCGATACACATCGCTACTCCGGTGTTCGACGGTGCCAAGGAGCACGAGATATCCGAAACGCTCCTCAAGGCGGGTCGGAATGTGAAGCTCCAGGCGGAGGCGCGCTACGGCAAGCACGTGTACGACGAGGTCGTTCCGACCATCGGCGGAGATGGCAAGACACAGCTATTCGACGGCCGTACGGGTGAGCCGTTCCGTCAGCCGGTCACTGTGGGCATGATCTACATCCTGAAGCTGCTCCACCTGGTCGACGACAAGATCCATGCTCGTTCGACCGGACCGTACTCGCTCATCACGCAGCAACCGCTCGGCGGTAAGGCGCAGTTCGGCGGTCAGCGCTTCGGTGAGATGGAGGTGTGGGCTCTGTACGCGTACGGCGCAGCCTACGTTCTACAGGAGATCCTCACCATCAAGTCCGACGACGTCCTCGGCCGTGTGAAAGCCTATGAGGCGATCGTGAAAGGCGAGAACATCCCCGAGCCGGGCATTCCTGAGAGCTTCAAGGTGCTCGTCAAGGAGATGCAGTCCCTGTGTCTCGATGTGGAGATCATGTCGGAATCAGGCGAGGAGATCGAGCTCAAGGAAGATGAGGACGACGTGTTCCGCACGGCCGAGGAGCTTGGTCTCGATCTGACGGGCATGGACGACACTCGCAGCTCAACCGGTCGTGATTCGGGGGACGAGGAATCGCTTGACGACCTCGACACCTCGGAGATCGACCTCTCGTTGGAGTTCAGTGCAGATGATGACGCCGCCTTCGGTGGCGACGAGTAGGGGCCCGGTCGGGACGAACGGGTAGGCGTCCAGGCAGGACGGGCGCTCACCGGATGGAGGAATGAACGTTGCTCGACGTCGACGTCAACAACTTCGATAAGCTCCGCATCGGGCTTGCCAGCTCGGAGCAGATACGCCAGTGGTCGCGTGGCGAGGTGAAGAAGCCAGAGACCATAAACTACCGTACCCTCAAGCCTGAGAAGGACGGCCTGTTCTGCGAGAAGATCTTCGGTCCCACCAAGGACTGGGAGTGCTTCTGCGGCAAGTACAAGCGTGTGCGCTTCAAGGGCATCATCTGCGAGCGCTGCGGTGTCGAGGTCACGCGTGCCAAGGTCCGCCGTGAGCGTATGGGCCATATCGAGCTGGCCGCACCGGTTTCGCACATCTGGTATTTCAAGGGCGTGCCAAGCCGCATGGGCTACCTGCTCGACATCGCTCCCCGCGATCTTGAGAAGGTGCTCTACTTCGCGTCCTCGATCATCACGTCGGTGAACGATGAGGATCGAGAGGCAGACCTCGATATGCTCCGCGACGAGATCGAAGCCGATCTCCAGGCGCTCGAGAGCGAGGTTGCTGAGGAGAGATCGCAGATCGAGGCCGAGCGTGACCGGCTGATCGCGGTTGCCAAGGGCGAGCTTGAGCCGGCGGAGGGCGAGTCTTTCGACGAGGAAGTCGATCCCGCCGATCGCATCAAGAAGCTTGAGGCCGAGGCGAAGCGCGATATCCGCGACCTGGAAGAGGAACTGGAGGAGCGGCGCGACCTGCTGCGTGAGGCGTTCGACCGCTTCCAGAAGCTCGTGGTCAAGGACCTCATCAACGATGAGACGCTGTACCGGGAGATGAAGCTTCGCTACGGCGACTACTTCCGCGGTGGGATGGGTGCCGAGGCGATCCAGGATCTGCTCAAGCAGATCGACATGCAGGCGCTTTCGGACGACCTCAAGCAGCAGATCGATGAGGGCAAGGGCCAGAAGAAGCAGAAGGCGATCAAACGCCTCAAGGTCGTTTCGGCATTCCTACACTCGGACAATCGTCCTGAGTGGATGATCCTGGAAGCCATCCCGGTCATCCCGCCGGACTTGCGCCCGATGGTGCAGCTCGACGGTGGCCGCTTCGCGACCTCGGATCTCAACGATCTCTACCGGCGCGTGATCAACCGGAACAACCGTCTGAAGAGGCTGCTCGATCTCGGGGCGCCTGAGATCATCGTGAACAAC
>CAZOSR010000251.1:0-3063 GCA_964582445.1 uncultured Coriobacteriaceae bacterium
GAGCGCGATGAACGGACGGTTGGATGGGGTCTTTCGCGTGATACTCATACGCCTCCTGCGTACGGGGACAGGTCGCTGCGAGCGGCAGAACACGCCGGGCGCAGCCGACACAGGTACGCAAGTGCGGTGCCAGAATGGAACTCGAGCGTCCTCGGCCGCCCGAATACACAGGGAATCCACAACCTCAGCCGAGGTCCTCCGTGGGCTTGACGCGCCGGAACAAGCGCCCGATTCCGCGGACGGTGCGGTAGCCGAGATACCCGATCGCCACGCCTGCGGTATTGAGCAGTACGTCGTCGATATCCACCGAGCGTGTCATCCCTGTCATATCGAAAAAGCGCTTGGCGAACTGCAGGATCTCGATGGAGACGGATATGCCGAGGCCAGCGCCGATGACGCGGCCCCACCTGTCCAGCTTGCGCCACGCGAGAGGTCCAAGCGCCCCGAACGGTACGAGCAGCAGCAGGTTGCCGATGAGGTTCTGCCAGGCCACACGCCCGAGGCTGCTGTTGAGGTACAGCTCGATGGTCTCACCGGGAACGAGGTTGACCGAGTTGCGCCAGTACGGATCGAGGCCCGCACCCGACCCGAAGGGACCCAGGTGGATCGGCAGAAGCGTCATCGACACGACCCAGGATGCGTATACCACGCCGAAGAGCCGCGAGATGATGGTCCGCTTCCTAGCGCCTGTCAGCCACCCGTGCACCACGAGCACCATGCCTATGCCCAGTGCGGCGACGAACACCGCCAGGTCGTCTATGTAGATGCCAGGAGCACTCACCGACCGAACTCGACCTCCAGCAGGCGAGCGAGCCTATTGCAGATCTCCCGCGCGATCGTGCGCTTGGGGATGATCCCGGTGTCGTCCGTACCCTCGCGCGTCACGAACAACACGCGGTTGGTGTCGGTGCCAAAACCCAGCGCAGGATCGCTCACGTCGTTGGCCACGACCACGTGACACCGCTTGGCATCAAGCTTCTCGCGTGCATGCCGCTCCACATCGGAAGTCTCGGCCGCGAACCCTATGCGCACGCCGCCGATATCCCGCTCGCCGAGTTCGGCAAGGATGTCCGGGTTGCGCACGAGCGTGATCGTCTCAGGCATCGCATCCTTCTTGACCTTGCCCGAGGCGACTGCAGCCGGTCTGAAGTCCGCCACCGCAGCCGACGCGATGACCGCATCGACTCCGACCGCCCGCTCCATCACTGCGGCGTGCATCTGTGCCGCAGTCTGCACACGGACCACGTCTACGCCGAACGGGTCGGGCAGGTCCGTCGGGCCCGTCACCAGCGTGACAGCTGCCCCGCGTCGTGCCGCCTCACCTGCGATCGCAAAGCCGGTCTTGCCGGACGAGCGATTGCCGATGTAGCGAACAGGGTCGATCGGCTCCTGCGTACCGCCAGCGGTCACCAGCACCGCGCGTCCCTCCAGGTCACGCGAGCGCATCGCCTCGGCCTCTACCGCCTGGACGATCTCCTCCACTGGCGCGAGCCTCCCCTCACCCACCTCCCCGCACGCGAGTTCGCCTGCCGCAGGCTCCACAACGATCACACCTCGCGCTTGAAGCGCCGCCAGGTTGGCCTGCGTAACGTCGTTGCGCCACATGTGCACGTTCATCGCGGGAGCTATGATGAGCGGCGCCTCGGTGGCGAGCGCGCTCGTGGTCAGCAGGTCGTCGGCGCGCCCGTGCGCGATCTTGGCGATCACATTCGCGGTACACGGCGCGACTACGAAGACGTCGGCTTCCTCGGCAAGCGAGATGTGATGCACAGGCGCCGAGGGGTCATCCTCCCACAGCGACACCGCGACTTCTTCGTTGGTGAGCGTCCTGAAGGTGAGCGGGGTCACGAACCTGGTGGCCGCCTCGGTCATCACGACCTTCACGCGGAAGCCGCGCTTGATGAGCGTGCGCACAAGCTCGCAGGTCTTGTATGCGGCGATCCCGCCGGTCACGCCCACGAGGATCGTGGTCGTCTCATCCCGCTCCATGTCGCACTCCTCTCGGCGATGCCATGTGCGATACTCGCGTCACGGGGCGCCGCACACACCACGCTCCGGTCAATGCGCCCGCACTTCACACGGCGGGCGGGGTACAAAGGATACCGTACCCGCATCCATCGTGAAGGAGGCGTTCTTCGTGCCACTTCCCTCCAAGGGTAGCGAGCTGCGAATCAAGATCGGCGGCGCAGCCGGACTGGGCATCAAGGCAGCAGGCCAAACGCTCGCCCGGTCGTTCGTGGCGGCTGGTCTCGAGGTGTTCGATCTCACCGAGTACCCGTCGCTTATCAGAGGCGGCCACAACACCTACACCCTCAGGGTGAGCCCGAGGCCTATATCGAGCCACGTCGAGACCGTTGATGTGCTGATAGCGCTCGACCGCCAGACCGTCGACGCTCACCTCGACGAGGTCATCGACGGTGGCGCGGTGATCTTCGATCCCGAGGTCACGTCCACGGATGGCTGGCTGCCAAGCAGACGGATCCGGCCCGTCCCCGTACCCCTGGCGAAGTTCGCCAAGGAGGCAGGCGGCCCGATCATGGCGAACACGGTCGCGCTGGGTGCGGCATTGGGCCTGGTCCACTTCCCCCTCATGTTCCTGGTGGACTCGCTCCGCGAGCAATTCGCGCACAAGAAGCCCGAGATCGCCGAGCAGAACGTGGCCGCGGCAACCGTTGGCTATGGCTACGTCACCAAGATGGCGGGTGACTTCTGGATGGGCGTCGAACCGCTGCCCGGGCAGCCGAGGCGGTTGTTGATCGATGGCAACGAGGCGATCGGCATGGGGGCTCTCGCCGCAGGCATCGGCTTCTACGCCGCGTACCCTATGACTCCAGCCTCATCCATCCTCCACTTCATGGCCGCGCACGAGCGTGAGGCCGGTGTTGTGGTGAAACACACCGAAGACGAGCTTGCCGCGATGAACATGGTGGTGGGAGCCGCTTTCACCGGTGCGCGCGCGATGTGCGCTAGCGCCGGGGGTGGGTTCGCGCTCATGGTCGAGGCGTTCGGGATGGCAGGCGTGAGCGAGAGCGCTGTCGTGGTGGGCGTGCTGACGCGCCCCGG
>CAZOSR010000252.1:0-3058 GCA_964582445.1 uncultured Coriobacteriaceae bacterium
GACTCGGCTGTGGCGGAGCTCGCGCACGCGCACCATCACGACGTGACGATAGAGCTGCTGTAGAACGCACAGTGTCCCGGCGGGTTCCCGCCAGGACACTCGGACCGGTCCAGCGAAGGACCGACAGCGCGTGCCCGCGAAGGGTCCGCACGAGACGATCGGTATCACGACACAAGGAGATCACTCGTGCATATTCCTGATGGCATGCTTGAAGCGCGTACCTGGATTCCCGCATGGCTCGGCTCGGCAGGGTTGCTCGGCTACGCCGTGAAACGAGTCCGTCAGACGCTATCGAATGGCAAGACAGTGATGATGGCCGTGATCGCAGCCCTCATCTTCGCGTTGCAGATGCTCAACTTTCCGGTTGCCGGCGGCACCTCTGGTCACTTCGCAGGCGGAGCTTTGGCGGCGATCGTCCTGGGCCTGTGGCCGGGGATGCTCGTCATGGCTGCGGTTCTCGTCGTGCAGGCCCTGTTCTTCGGCGACGGGGGAATCACCGCCATGGGTGCGAACTTCCTCAACATGGCGATCATCGGACCAGCGGTGGGATGGGCGATCCACCGCGGACTCACCAGGCTCTCTCAGTCCCGGAAGATGAAGCTGGCGGCCTCCGCGGCGGCAGGCTGGTGCGCATGCGTCATCGGCGCGATATCGGCGGCCCTGATGCTGTGGCTCTCCGGTCGGGCGCCTCTCGGCACGGTGCTGTTTGCGATGGGCGGCTGGCACGCGGTGATCGGCATCGGCGAAGCAGTGATCACCGCCGGAATCGTCGGCTATCTGCTCGCCGTCCGACCGGACCTCCTTACTGCCAGTACCGACCCTGCCGAGGGCACGACCAGTCGCAAAGCGGTGTGGGTCCTCGGTGGGGCAGCCATCGTGGCAGCGATGCTGTCCTTCCTCGCGTCATCTCACCCCGACGGTCTCGAGTTCGTCTACGAGGAACTCGGTGCCACGCTTGGCGGTGCGACGCTCGTCTCGGGCATCATGCCGGACTACGTGATACCGGGAGTAGCGAATGAGGTCTTGGCGGGCGTGCTCGCGGGAATCGTAGGCGTCGTCATCACTGGAGCGCTCGCATACACACTCCTTTCCGTCACGCGCGACCGGCACCGCAGGTCGATCAGGGACTAGGGGAGTCGGGGAGTGACGGTGACGTCCCACACGCATGGTGACCCGAGCTCTTCGGCGCCTGACACGGAGGGCTCCGGGAATCCCGGGGCGTATGCGAATCCGCTGCATGACCACGGACACGAACACCCGGGGCAGCCGATTCACGTGCACCCGCACCATCACGGGGCCGAACCGTCGCTCCCCCCTCACGCTCACGCGCACGCGACGTCCTACGAGGCGTTGACTTACATCCTGTCGCCCGTGCATGCCCTCGACGGACGCGCCAAGCTCATCGCCGCGCTGGTTCTCGTACTCGGCATCGTCACCACACCCGCGCTCCAGGCACTGGAGTTCGCATTCCTCGTGATGCTGCTTGCGGCCGTGGGCGTCATCGCACGACTGCCGCTCAAACGGGTACTCGCCCGTAGCGCCGCGGTCCTGCCCTTCGTGGCGATGCTCGCCCTCTTCGCTCCTCTCCAGGCACAGGGGGAGTCGATCACGTTCTCCAACTTCGCGACCTCGTGGTCTGGGAGCGGCTGGATTCCTGCATGGAGTCTGCTGAGTCGTGTCTGGCTCGCGGCCTGGTGCATGGCACTGCTCACCGCCACCACCAAGACACCCGACCTGCTCGGCGCACTCGCCCGCCTCCGTGTCCCCGATGTGTTCGTGGTGTTGCTCTCATTCATCGCGCGCTACATGCACGTGTTCGCGAGTCAGCTCGTCTCGCTTCGCAGATCACTCGCGAGTCGGGCACCCGGCCTTCGTGGACGTGCACTGCTGCGCTCCTTCGGCAGCATCGCGGGCAACCTGCTCGTGCGCTCATACGAACGGGGGGAACGCGTCCACGCGGCGATGCTGGCGCGAGGCTACACCGGAACGCTGCCCTCGACCACGATCGGGAGCATCGGCGCCCCTGAGATACTCGTCGTGATCTGCTCACTGCTCTCCTGGGCGGTACTCGCTCTTTACTGAGAAGGGCCATCGAAGTATGACGAACCGAGTGCACAACGTACCCCCGTGTGACGGCACAACGGTGCCTCCGCCCGCTGCTCCACTCATCGAGCTCACCGGGCTTCGACACCGCTACCCGGACGGCACCGAAGCGCTTCGCGGTGTCGATCTCAGCGTCACCGAGGGGCGCTCGCTCGCTCTGCTCGGCCCCAACGGCGCGGGGAAGTCCACGCTCCTGTTACACATCAACGGCATCCTCACTCCCGACGAAGGATCGGTGCGGGTTGACGGCATCGAGGTCACCCCGGCGACACTGAGGCGTGTGCGCGAGCGTGTCGCCCTCGTCTTCCAGGATCCCGACGACCAGCTCTTCATGACGACCCTCTACGAAGACCTGGCATTCGGACCCCTCAACCAGGGACGCCCTCCTTTCGACATCGATGACCTCGTCTCCCGCGCGCTCGAGGCAGTGGGCCTCTCCGATGAAGCCAGTCGCCCCGGCCATCACCTGAGCTTCGGGCAGCGCAAGCGAGCAGCGCTTGCGACGGTGCTCGTGATGTCACCTCGCATGCTCGTGCTCGATGAGCCGACATCCAATCTCGACCCGCACGCAAGGCGCGAGATGGTGACTCTCCTTGCGTCGATTGGCACGACGGCACTTATCGCGACGCACGATATGGACGTCGCCTGGCAGCTGTGCGCGGATGCTGCGGTACTCGACGGAGGGCGCATCGTCGCCTGTGGTTCGAAGGAGACGATCCTCACCGACGAGAGGCTGCTTGAGACCCATGGGCTGGAGCTGCCGTGGGCCGTGCGGATGATGACTTCGAAGTGACGGCAGTGAGGTGGTTTCGAACCCGTGAGGAACCGTAGAGTCGTGGCTCCGTGACACACTCGGCATCTGATGTCTCCGCGCTCTTCAGCCTCACAGGAACCGAGACTTGCTACACTCAGCGCATGAAGAAGCCACGCCCCCCACACCGCACCGTGTTCGCAC
>CAZOSR010000253.1:0-3056 GCA_964582445.1 uncultured Coriobacteriaceae bacterium
GGGTGAGCTCGGCGAGGGCGCTGTAGTCAGACTCGGCGGGGCCAACCGCTACGCAACCGCCGTGGTCATCGCCACCTACGCGGTCGATGAGGCCGGGCATGTCTGGGACGGCGTTGGCATCGCCACCGGTGAGAACTTCCCGGATGCACTCGCCGGCGGTGTCCTGCAGGGCAAGGTAGGCTCGGTCATGCTTCTTACAAGCTCGACAGACCTGAGCGCTGCGACGCGTGCCGCGCTTGTCGCCAACGCCGATGAGATCGATACCGTTCGCTTCTATGGCGGTATCGGCGCCATCTCGCAGCTGGTGCGTGACGCGGTGGCTGGCGTCGTGAAGTAGCCGCGCCAGGGAGAGCGCCGAACTCTGCGCTCAACCACGGAGGCTCGTCTCCCACCGGGAGGCGGGCCTCCGCTGTGTCTGCCGTGGAGGGTGGGCTGAGCCAGCCGCTCAGTGCCCGGAGGGGGTCTTTCTGACTGTCCCGAGAAAGCGGTAGTCGGCCTTGCGGAGGGGCTCGCACTCGCCCTCGATGCCGTGTGCGCTCATGAACGCGCACATCTGCTCGGGCGTCATGAACGAACCCGGCTCGCCAAGCGCCATCTCGCCGAGGCGGATGAGGCGCATCACGAGTGGACGAGGATCGAGGTCCAGAACGAGCACCAGTCCGCCGTCGCGGACCACTCGCACGAACTCAGTGACCGCGGCGCGTTGGTCGCGGAAGTGGTGGAAAGCGTCGGTCACAACAATCGCATCGAATTCGTCATCGGGAAGCGGCATGGCCTCGGCCGTGCCCTGGATGGCCGAGATCCGTTCGGTCGTTGGCACATGTGCCACCATCTCGGCGGTGGGATCCAGCACGGTCGCCCGCGCGTCGAGTGCCTCGGCAAGGAGCGTGGCGAGCTGTCCAGCACCACCACCGACGTCGAGCACATGGCCGCCAGGCGCTACCGCAGGCCGGAGCCAGTCAGCGACGATTCCGGTGTCCTCGGCGGTGAACCGGTCGCCGTAGCGCCGGACGAGCGGGGCAGCCCAGTTGAAGAGGCCCACGTCACTCTCCTCGGGTAGAATCATCACAGGCGGGCGGCCACACGGGAGCGCGCTTGCCCAGTTCGTACCCGAAAGGCGCCGCATGCCTGAGCGGACCATCGCCGTCATTGACGGCAACAGCTTGCTCCACCGTGCGTTTCACGGACTACCGCCTTCTATGACGGCTCCCGACGGTCGTCCCACCAACGCCGTCTTCGGGTTCATGTCGATGCTATTCAAGATGGTCGCCGACCTGGGGCCCGATGGTGTTGTGGTCGCATTCGACCGCGGCAAGCCTGCGTTCCGCACCGAGGCGCTCGCGCAGTACAAGATCCAGCGCCCGCCAACGGACCCGGACCTCAAAGCACAGTTCCCGATGATCAAGGGGTTGCTCGGCGCGCTTTCGATCCCGATCGTTGAGGTCGAGGGGTGGGAAGGCGACGACATCTTGGGCACGCTTGCGGCGCGAGGTTCGGCTGCGGGCATGCGCGTGCTGCTCGTGACCGGCGACAAGGACGCGCTGCAGCTTGTGGACGAGAATGTGCGCGTCGTGAGCACGAAGAAGGGCATCACCGACATCATGGTGTACGACCCCGAGGCGGTGATCGAGCGCTACGGCGTGGCGCCGGAGCAGGTAGCCGACTTCCTCGGCCTCAAGGGTGATCCATCCGACAACATCCCGGGTATCCCCGGCGTAGGTGAGAAGACGGCTGCGAAGCTGTTGCAGGAGTACGGCACGCTCGATTCCGTGCTCGAGCATGCAGACGAGATCAAGGGCAAGCTCGGCGAGAACGTTCGAGAGAACGCAGACGCAGCACTCGCGAGCCGCGTGGTAGCCACCATTCGGCGCGATGTGCCCGTAGAGATCGACCTCGGCGCTGTAGCGTGGGGGAACTGGAACGAGTCGAGGGTGCTCGAGGCGCTCACCGAACTCGCGTTCACCTCGCTCATCCCGCGCGTCCGCTCCATGCGGGTGGTGGAGACCGAGCGCGAGCAGATCGCGGGGGACGCGGTCTCGGAGTGGCGGTTGCTTGCCGATGACGAGGTGCCGTCCTGGGTCGAGGGGCTCGTGACGTCACGGGGCGGCGGCTTCGTTGGCATGGCGGTCGGCGCCGGTGACGGAGAGTGCCTGTTCGGGGAGGACCGGGTGCTGGCGTTGGCACGCGATGGCGTTGTTGCGAGGCTCTCGGGTGGCGCAGCCGATAACGCGCTGGACGCCATCATCCTGTCGTGTCACGCGAGCGCCGGTGATGTGAAGGGGCTGGTCGAGGCAGCATGTCCGCCCGGGTCGGCGGAAGGCGCGGCACAGAGCGCTAGTGCGGGTGTGGACCCTGGGCGCCTCTTCGACTGCGGCATCGCCGGCTACCTTCTGGCATCCAACCGCTCCAGCTACGACCTGACCTCGCTCGCTGCCGAGCACCTCGGGCGCACGATCGAGCCGGGAGACGTGGCCGCCCAGGCTCGTGCAGCCGCCGAGCTGGCGCCGGTGCTCGCCGACAAGCTCGAGGAGCGGGGCGCCACGCGGTGCTTCGCAGAGATCGAGATGCCGCTGGTACCCGTGCTCGTGCGCATGGAGGAGACCGGTGTAGGGCTCGACCGCGGTGTGCTCGACGCGCTTTCGGCTGAGACGCACGCGCAGATCGAGGCGCTCGCGTCCGAGATCTACGAGCTTGCCGGTGCCGAGTTCACGATCGACTCACCTAAGCAACTGGGCGAGATCCTCTTCGACAAGCTGCAGCTACCCACGCAGCGAAAGACGAAGACCGGGTACTCCACCGACGCTAGCGTGCTTGCTGCGTTGATGCCGCTTCACCCGATCGCGGAGAAGGTGGTTGCGTACCGCGAGTTGACCAAGCTCACGAGCACCTACATCGATGCCCTGCCGCGACTGCTGGGTGAAGACGGGCGGCTCCACACCACCTTCAACCAGACCGTCGCCGCCACGGGCCGCCTTTCGAGCAGCAGCCCCAACCTGCAGAACATCCCGGTGCGCAGTGAGCTCGGGCGACGGATCCGCGCAGCGTTCGTGCCTCCC
>CAZOSR010000254.1:0-3053 GCA_964582445.1 uncultured Coriobacteriaceae bacterium
AGGATCCTCTGCACCGTGACATCCACCGGCGGCTGCTCGTCCACGACCCAGTCGCAGTGTGCGAAGCTCCAGAACACGCTCTCGTAGCCCAGCTGCTGCGTGAACCACAGCGACCGAGCGCTGTACTCCCCCATCGGCGGGAACGAACAGCCCGCGAGCATCGACATTCCGAGCAGCATCACCGCAACACCGAGAGAGACGATCCGATCGCGCATCGCACACACCCTCTGCCATCGTTCCGCGATGGCACACCGTATGCTCTGTACCCGCGACTGGTGCCCGCCTCACGACCGACCTGGAGACGCAATGAGACCGACACCTCGTACCATCCTGCTCATCGCCGCCGTTGTGATCATCGGTGTTGCGTTCGTCATCACCAACATCCAATCGGCCAACTCCCCCGGGACCACCAAGACCGAGGGCGCAAAGATCACGTACATCATCTCCGAGGCGGAGCCGGAGTCCTCGATCGAGATCCCCATCCGGCTGCTTGAGGGCTCGGATGCCGCGCACGAGTCCGCGCACATCTTCGATGCGATAGCCGGAGTCCAGGGAGCCACCTCGGCTACACTCGACACCGAGACGCTGGTGCTGACCGTGGCCTACGATCCGGCACTTCTCGACCCGGCTGAAGTCCAGCGTACCCTGGCGGCTGTCGGTTACACGCAACCCACGATGGCTGACGCGACACCGGCAGAGGTCTCCGATGACGGGGCCGCTCAGAGCATCGCGATCGCTGACAACGGCTCCGGACTCGTTCCCAACATCATCAGCGCCCGGGCTGGTCTTCCGCTCACGTTGACGTTCGGCCCCGGCACGGAGTGCCGAACGAGGATCGCGATTCCCGCTCTCAATGCCTCGGTCGACATCGTGAGCGGCGGCACCATCGAACTCGCCAGTCTCGAACCGGGCACATACGAGATCATGTGCGGCGGCGGCGGCAACGAGGGCATGCTTATCGTGCAGTAGCAGGCGGCTCCCCCGGCTGGCCGATGTGGGAGTGTCCTGTCCCCATCACTCTCCGCGCGTCCAGCGCTCCATCCACCAGGCGGCAGATCGGTTCATCTCGGCCATGAACTGCGAGGCGAACTTGCGGCGGTACACCGCCTGCGGATAGCTCGTGACACCCTGTGGCAGCCCTGAGGGCGCGTGCAGTTCGCCGAGTTCGCGCGCCACTTCGGCCAACTCCGCATCGGCCATCCGATGGTACCGGTCACGATGCACGAGACCGGTACCATAACGGCTGGTCGGTGTGCGCGGCTTGCGCGGGCGCCCGAAGCACACCATCGCTGCGGGGAATGTCCGTGGCGGCAGCTCGAGGAGTCTCGCGACCTCCTCGCCGTTCTCAATGATGTCGCCGATGTAGCATGAGCCGATGCCGAGCGACTCCGCAGCGATCACCGCCGTCTGCGCCGCGATGAGCGCATCGGCGCACGCGAGCATGAGGTCGCCGGGTCCGACGTGCGCGCGCGGCGCGTCGGCATCCACGTCGGACACGCCGCTGGCGGCGAACAGATCGGTCCACTTCTGCCAGTCGGCCACGAACACGAGCACCCACGGCGCCGTGGCGATGAAGGGCTGGTCGTCGCAGAGCACGGCGAGGCGCTCCTTGACGGCGGGGTCGGCAACCTCGATGACTGAGTAGAGCACCATGTTGCCCGCCGTTGGCGCACGCAGCGCCGCGTGCAGGATGGCCTGCCGCTCGTCGTCCGTGATCGGGGCGGGATCGTACGTCCGCGTGGAGGACCGCTGCGCGATCAGCTCCAGCGTGGGGTTGGAGTGCGGGCCGTGAGTGGTAATGTCCATGGATCAGCCCACGGAATCGCGGACGATGGGGCAGGTCATGCAGTGGCCGCCGCCACGTCCCTTGCCGAGCTCGGAGCCCTCGATCTCAAGCACCTCGATGCCAGCAGCCCGGAGCTTCGCGTTGGTGTGGACGTTCTTCGAGTACGCCACCACCACGCCCGGCTGAAGAGCCACGACGTTGTTGGCATCGTCCCACTGCTCCCGAGCCGCCTGGAAGTGGTCGCCGCCCGTCTCGATCGTCCGGATCCTCGGCACGCCGAGCGCATCGGCGCACGCCTCAAGGATGCCCTCCTCCTCGGTCACCTCGAAACTGTCAGCGCTATCGCCGGGGCGCACGCTGAACACCTGCATGTCGTCGATAACCGGCGGGAACAGCGTGACGGCATCGTGGTCGACGAAGGTCATCACTGTGTCGAGATGCATGTACGACCGTTCCTGCGCCATGCGGCACACGATCACGCGGTCGGCTTCGTCTGCCGAGAAGAGCGCCGAGGCCACGTGCTCCACCATCCGGCCGGTAGAACGCTCGCCCAGGCCGATGAGCACCGTGCGATTGCCGATCGGCATGACGTCACCGCCCTCGAGGGAGGAACCCTGGCTGAAGTCCTCCAGCGGGAAGCGGGCGGTGTCACCGCCTGCCGGATACCAGAAGCGGAAGTCCGCCGCTACGAACCGGGGGTGGAAGCGGTAGATGAGCGAGACAAGCACGACCTCCATGCGGCGCGCGGCCCAGAACAGCGGCGGCAGCACCACGCCGCCGTAGAGCCAGGCGCTCGAATCGCGCGTGAACAGCGTGTTGGGCAGCGGCGGCAGCACGAAGCTCTGCGGCTCGGCGAGGACGGCGCCGAGCGAGCGGCGGCGAAGCCCCTCCACATCGATACCCTTGGTCTCGGAAACGAGCAGGCCGCCAATGAGCACGGATGCCAGACGCGCGGGAGCCAGATCGCGCAGATACGCGCGGAGTTCGAAGACCATCGAGAGTCCGACAGTGTAGGACGAGACCGCGCTTGCGATCGCCTCCTCACGCGCCTCTGCCGCAGCGGCGAACGTCTCGCTCAACAACTCGCCCAGGTGCAGGACTTCGATGCCGTGAGATCGGAGCAGCGCGACGAACTCGTCATGCTCTGCCGCGGCGCGCTCCACCCAGACGACATCGTCGAAGAGGAAGTCGCCGCGATTGGCCGGAGTCAAACGCTCGAGCGCCACGCCGGGGCGGTGGACCAGCACGGTCCGGAGCCTGCCGACCT
>CAZOSR010000255.1:0-3011 GCA_964582445.1 uncultured Coriobacteriaceae bacterium
CTTCCCGCTTGGGGCCGGTCACTTCCGCCGAGTATATATGGCGCGTCAACCCCGGCGGTAACCGGAGTCTGACCGAAGCGTGCCGGAACGTAGGTCTGTCGCGAGTTCCGCAGGAGGGGGAGGCGGTGAAGGCGCGCAGCGGCTGATCCGCCGAGGGCCCCCTCCGAGGACTGTCTGAGCGCCAGGCCTACGTCCCGGCGCGGAAGAACCTACAGCCCGATCTCGTCCGCTCGCGCCTGCATCGCCGCGAGAGCCAGGCCGAGGAACTCCTCGCGCGACATACCGAGCTCCTCGCAGGCGGCCATCTGCTCCCGGCTCGCGCCGCGCGCGAACGCCTTCTCTTTCCAGCGCTTGAGCAGCGATCTGACCTCTACGTTGGCGAGCGCCTTGTCGGGCCGGACGAGTGCGGCTGCCACGATGAATCCGGTGGTTGGATCGGCCGCATAGAGCGCCTTGTCCATGAGGGACTCGCGCGGGGCCTTGTCGGCATGCGCAAGGATCGCGTGCAGTTGCTCGTCATCAAGCTCATCGGCGAGCAACTCGGCGGTCACGATGCCGTGTCGCTCGAAGTCCTCGCCGGTCTCGGCGTAATCAAGATCGTGCAGCAGCCCCGCAAGCGCCCAGCGTTCGACGTCTGGCTCGGCCAGATCGAAGTGACGGGCGAGCGCCTCCATGATGATCTCGGTGGCGACGCAGTGGTTGACGAGATTCGCGGTTGGGATGCGTTCTCGCGTGAGCGCGAGAGCCTGGTCGCGATCCATCATCTGGGGCCCGCCTCCCGGGCAGCGTCGATGCGGCCGGCAAGCCACTCGGCCCATGCATCGATACCCTCGCCCTTGGTGGCCGAGATCGGGAACACCGGGGCCTGCCCGTTGAGGCTTCTCACGACATCGCGGAACTCGGCCTCGTTGAAGTCGAACACCCCGAGCGTGTCGTATTTGTTGAGTATCACCGCTTCGGAGACCTGGAAGATGTTCGGGTACTTGTACGGCTTGTCATGACCCTCGGGCACCGAAAGGATCATCACCTTGGCGCTCTCGCCCAGATCGAAGTCCGAGGGGCACACCAGGTTGCCGACGTTCTCCACGATGATCAGATCGAGCGTGTCCAGGTCGAGCGTGTCCACAGCACGGCGGATCATCGCCGACTCGAGGTGGCACGCCCCGCCGGTGTTGATCTGCACCGCAGGGATGCCGTGCGCACGGACCTTCTCCGCGTCCACCTTGCTTGCGATATCGCCCTCGATGACCGCGATGGAGTACCGATCGCGCAGCGCGGCGATGGTAGCGAGGATGGTGGAGGTCTTGCCGGCTCCTGGCGATGCCATCAGGTCGAGAACGAAGACGCCGTGCGTGGAGAAGAGGTCCCTGTTGGACGCGGCGATCTCATCGTTGGCAGCCAGGATGCGCTTCTCGATGTCGACCTTCATTCGTCGCCCTCCTCGTCTATGTCGATGCTGTCGATCTTGAGTTCGCGTCCCTGCAGGAGCCGTACGACATACCCCTGGCAGGCCGGGCACCGCGCTCCGTCGTACCGGCCGTGGTCGAACTCGGTCCCGCAGTCCGCGCAGATCGACCGTGGCTCCACGAAGGTGACCTGAAGCACCGCGTCCTGCGCGATGGTCTCCGGCGTGATAGCCTCCCACGCGAACTGGAGGGCGTCTTCCATCACCTCGGTGAGACGGCCGATGGTGACGTTCACAGTGGTGATCCTCGTCGCACCCGCGTCCCGCGCGGCATCGAGCGATGAGGAGAGGATGCCCTCGGCAATGCCCATCTCGTGCATCGCCGGCTACTCCTCGTCGTCGTCGATGACGGGAAGCGCCTCGGCCTTGATCTTGCGGTTGAGCATGATGCGTACAAGCAGCATGCTCGCCTCGAACAACCCGATCATGGCTCCGGCAAGGGCTCCCATGCTCCAGGGGTTCCAGTCGGGAGTGATCATGGCAGCCACCACCGCCATCACCACCCACACGACGCGCCAGTTCTTGCGAAGCGTCGCGTACGGCACCACGTTGAAGTACACGAGGTAGAACACCACCACCGGCACCTCGAACGCCAGACCGAAGCCGGCGAGGAACCACATCGCGAATGTCATCGCGCTCTGCGCGCGCAGCAGAAGCTCGAACGTCTCACCTGATTGCGCCACGAGCCACTCGGTGCTGGGTTCAAGGATGTAGGCGTAGCAGAATACGACGCCGGCGATGAAGAGCATGCCTGCCGCCAGCGCCGTCCAACCGAACCAGCGGCGCTCCTTGGGCTTGAGGGCTGGAACGAAGAACGCGAGGGCCTCGTAGATGATGATGGGGCTGCCCACGACCACGGCGCCGAACATACCCAGGCGGAAGCGGTTGGACATGGCCTCGAGCAGATCGATGGTGTAGCTACCGCTATCGCCGAGGACCGGCAACATCGGCCCAACGAGGATGCGGTATACCTCGTCCGAGAAGTAGTACCCGATCAGCGTGAGCACACCGACAACGGCGATCACGATGGTGAGACGCTTGCGGAGCTCATTGAGGTGCTGCATGAACGGCATACGCCGGGGAGTGATAGGCATGCGCGTCCCGGGTCGGCACTAGGCCTGCTCCGGGCCCTCCTCTCCCGGCTCGGCGGTCACTGTCTTGTCGGTCGCCTGCTCGGGAGCGACCGCCTCAGCGGTCCGCTCTTGCGTGGCCTCAGCGCTCTGCTCCTGCGCGGCATCTTCAGGTGCCTGATCTGCAGCGGCCTCCTGCGGCTCCGGCTTGATGTCCGCAGGGCGGGTGAATCCGCCGCTCCCGACCTTCTCGGCGAAGTCCTTGCCCGTCTTGAACGGATCCTTCTGGAGCTTCGGGTCGGTGGCGAAGACCTCCATCTTGATGGTGGACTCCATCATCGATTGATAGCGGCGGAAGTCGCGCATGAAACGACCGATCGTGCGTGCGAAGTCCGGCAGCTTGTCCGGACCGAACAGCAGCAACGCCAGAACGACGATGACCAGGAACTCCCAGCTGCCGATACCGAACAAGGGTC
>CAZOSR010000256.1:0-3008 GCA_964582445.1 uncultured Coriobacteriaceae bacterium
TGTGCTTCGCACGCGTGCGATGCCCCTTGGTGGGGACACCCCACGGCGTCACCGGATGACGTCCGGCGGTCTTGTTCTTGCCTTCACCACCGCCGTGCGGGTGGTCTACCGGGTTCATGGCGGTACCACGCACCGTCGGGCGCTTGCCGAGGTGACGGTTGCGGCCTGCCTTGCCGATCGAGATGTTCGCGTGCTCGCTGTTGCCGACCTCGCCCACCGTGGCACGACAGGTCAGGGGCACCATGCGCATCTCGGACGAGGGCATACGCAAGATGGCGTTGGGGCCCTCCTTACCGATCAGTTGAGCCGAAGTGCCAGCCGAACGGGCGATCGCCGCGCCTTTGCCGGGCTGGAGCTCGATGGCGTGCACCACGGTACCGGTGGGGATGTTCTCCAATGGAAGCGAGTTCCCCGGCTTGATGTCAGCCGATACCCCGGACATGACCGCATCACCCACGCGCAGCTTCTCCGGTGCAAGGATGTAGCGCTTCTCGCCGTCCGCATAGTGCAGCAGTGCGATCCGGGCCGATCGGTTGGGATCGTATTCGATGGTTGCGACCTTAGCCGGCACACCATCCTTGTTCCGCTTGAAGTCGATCTTGCGGTACTGGCGCTTGTGGCCACCGCCCTGATGGCGCGTGGTCACACGACCATTGTTGTTGCGGCCGCCCTTCTGGGGCAGCGGCTCGAGCAGCGACTTCTCCGGCGTCGTCGACGTGATCTCCGAGAAATCGGCGACCGTCTGGAATCGACGACCCGGTGAGGTCGGCTTGTACTTCTTCAGTCCCATCATCTCTCCTTCGTTCCGATTGCCGGGCCGCTTGGGACTCGGAGGTTCTCACGCTCCGAGCGGCCAGACGCCGGACGTTCCTGCTACCACGGTGCCGGGCGGCTCCATTGGCCGCCGTACTCCCGCACGTGCGGGAGCAACAGGGCTTACCTGCCGGCGAACAGATCGATCGTATCCCCATCCTTCAGGGTGACGATCGCCTTCTTCCACGAGCGCGACAGCCCCTTATTGTACCGGAGTCTGCGCGGTTTACCAGAGACATTCATCGTATTGACCTTGGTGACCGTCACACCAAAGACCTCGGAAACGGCCTGCGCGATCTGCTCCTTCTTCGCATCCCTGTGGACCTCGAACGTGTAGCGGTTCTGCTCCATCAGGTCGTAGCTCTTCTCCGACACGATCGGACGGATGATGACGTCATGCGCCTGCATCAGCTCAGCACCCCCTCAAGCCACATCAGAGCGGGCTTCGTGAAGACGAGCGACGTGTTGTCCACGAGGTCATACGTGTTGGCCTCGGCCGCCGCGATCACACGAACGCGCTCGAGATTCCGAAGCGACAGCATCGCATTGATGTCATCGTTGTCGACCACGACGGTGACCTTGCGGTCGATGCCCAGCGCCTTGAGCACGGCTGCGGCCTTCTTCGTGGAGGGCTCGTCCAGGCCGAAGCTGTCGATCACGTAGAGCTCGCCCTCGGCGTTCTTGGCCGAAAGCACACTGCGCATCGCAAGCTTGATGACCTTGTTCGGCACCTTGAACGCATAGCTGCGCGGGGTCGGGCCGAAGATGACACCGCCGCCCTTCCACTGGCCGGCACGGATCGAGCCCTGGCGGGCGCGGCCGGTACCCTTCTGACGCCACGGCTTGGCGCCACCGCCGGAGACGTCGCTCCGACCCTTGACGCTGTGCGTGCCCTGGCGCCGGGCAGCCATCTGGCTGCGAACCACCTGATGCACGGCGAAGGAGTTGGGCTCGATCGCGAACACCGCATCCGCGACGTCGGCCTGCCCCACCTTCTTGCCTGTGCTGTCCTTCACTTCCACAGTTGCCATCTCATCTGCTCCTTATTGCGAACCGACGTTCCGCCGCTTATGCGAGGCGGATCGTCAGCAGGCTGTCCTTGCCACCGGGAACGGCGCCCTTCACGAGCATCAGGTTCTGCTCGGCGTCCACGCGAACCACCTGGACGTTGCGGATCGTGACGGTGTCGCCGCCCATGTGACCCGGCATACGCACGCCCCTGAACACGCGCGACGGAGTCGCGCACTGGCCGACGGAGCCCGGCTCACGATGTGCGTGGGAGCCGTGACCGCCGGGACCACCGCGGAAGTTGTGGCGCTTCATGACACCGGCGAAGCCCTTGCCCTTGCTGGTGCCCGTGATATGCACGGACTGACCGGGCTCAAAGCCATCGACCGTTACGGTCTGACCGAGCTTGACCTCGTCGCCGTCACCCATCGGCACCTCTGCGACGAATCGCTTGGGGGTGGTTCCGGCCTTGGCGAAGTGACCGGTCATGGGCTTGTTGGCGCGGGACTCCTTGACGTCCCCGAACGCGAGCTGCACGGCGCGGTAGCCGTCGCGAGCATCGGTCCGGACCTGGGAGACCACGCAGGGGCCGGCCTCGATGACGGTGACCGGGATCAGCCGGTCGTCATCGGACCAGACCTGGGTCATACCCAGCTTCCTTCCGAGAATCGCAGTTGCCATCTCCTTGCCTTTCTTCCGTGCGGTCTGTAGGACCCAGAACGCCGCCGAATGCGACGCCTCCCAGAGGACCGCGCTTCATCAACCGGGACGCGTGTCCCGGGGTGTACCTAGAGCTTGATCTCGATGTCCACACCTGCGGGCAGGTCGAGACGCATCAGCGAGTCGACCGTCTTGGCGGTGGGCTCGAGGATGTCGATGAGGCGCTTGTGCGTCCGCATCTCGAAGTGCTCGCGGCTGTCCTTGTTCACGTGCGGCGAGCGAATGACACAGTACAGGTTGCGCTCAGTCGGCAGCGGGATCGGGCCCGCGACCTTGGCACCTGTCTTCTGCGCAGTCTCTACGATCAACTTCGTGGACTTGTCCACGATCTCATGATCGTACGCCTTGAGCCGGATGCGGATCTTCTGGTTCGCCAACTCACTTACCTCCGTCTTGTACGGCCTTCAAGAAGCCTACTTGATGATCTTCGTCACACGGCCCGAGCCAACGGTGCGGCCGCCCTCGCG
>CAZOSR010000257.1:0-3008 GCA_964582445.1 uncultured Coriobacteriaceae bacterium
AGGGCTGCTGGACTGAAGCCCGTTCGGCAGAAATAGGGTGACACCATACCCAATTCGGAAACCACACCCTCGCGCCACGTATGGGCCACTCGTGAAACTGGCAGCCGAGTGCAAGAAGGCCCAAAGCTGCGCCGGGAAATGAGTATGGTGTCCCCACAATTCCCGGGTCTCCCTTCTCTCGTCACGCGGCTGCGGATGGTCTAGAATCCCGGTCGACCGGCCGGCCGTGTAACGGGTGCTCCCCGGCAACTCTGGATACCCGGACCGGCAGCCTGTGGCAGCCCGGACGCAGGGACGTGCTCTGCTGAGCGGCAACCTGCATCCGCGAGCAGGCGGAGGAGGGCACGCAGTGGAGCCCATCGTAGTACTCGCCAACGACGAGATCACCGAAGACGTACTCCCGCGCGTGGAGGCGGTCGACCCGAGGATCAGCGCCACGCACGTCGGACGGCTCGTGACCGCCGAGCTTGAAGGAGACGCCGCCGCAAGGGTGCAGCTCGACCGACTGCTGAGCACGGCGGAGGTCTTCGCCGGCAGACGGATACCCGCCGACCTCGTCCGGCGCGCACCGCAGCTCAAGTGGGTGCAGAACACCAGGACCGGCGTGGACAGGATGCTCATGGACGAGGCATTCCGCAAGAGCGGGATAGTCCTGACCAACGTCGCTGGTATCCACAGCTACGGCCCCGCGGAAGTGGTCATGCTGGCCTGTCTCTCCCATGTGAAGGACTGGCCGAGGTGCGCCCGGCAGCAGGCGGAGCGGCGCTGGGAGACCTTCTGGCCGCAGGTGCTCTGGGGCACAACGATGGGTATCGTCGGCTACGGCAGCATCGGCGAGCGCGTGGCGCGCATCGCGAAGGCCTTCGGAATGCGGGTCGTGGCGACCCGGCGTGGCATCCGGAAACCGTCGAAAGCCCGCTTCGCGGACCTGGTGCTTCCGGCCTCGGAGCTTGACCGTCTGCTCGCGGAGAGCGACTTCGTCGTCCTGGCCACACCGCTCACTCCTGAGACATACCACCTGTTCGGTGTGCACCAGTTCGCCGCGATGAAGCGGGAGGCGATGTTCATCAACGTGTCGCGCGGCCCGACCGTGGACGAGACGGCTCTCGCCGAGGCTCTTTCAAGCGGCCGGATAGCGGCCGCGGCTCTGGACGTCCTCGAGCAGGAGCCACTCCCGCCGGAGAGCCCGCTGTGGGACGCCCCCAACCTGTTCGTGAGCCCGCACATCGGCGGGAACGGGCCTTCGTACTTCTCATTGGTGCAGGCCCTGTTCCTGCGCAACCTGGGTCACTACGTCCGCGGCGAGCGGATGGAGTGCGTCGTGAACAAGCGCCGGGGGTACTGATCCCACACACTCGGGTTTCTGCCGCCTGGACGGGCACTTGCAGCACCCGTTCGGTTCGGCGCGGTCGGGCAGAAGGCGAGATTCTGTGACGACGGTAGGGTCGCGTGGGTTGCATCGAATCCTCTCGTCCTACGGTGCTATCACACCGCCGAATGCGCCAGAACAATGGCCGCGCGGATGCGCAATCGTGTATATTGATACTCAGATGCTGTCGGCACCGCGACGGCGGCCGAGAGGGAGGGCTCGGAATGGTCAAACCGGTGAGCGTCCTTGATGTGGCGCAGTACATCCTGGACAAGCTCGGCTCCTTGACAACCTGGAAGCTCCAGAAACTCTGCTACTACTCTCAGGCTTGGTCTCTGGTGTGGGACGATGCTCCCCTGTTCACCGAGAAGATTGAGGCGTGGGCCAACGGCCCGGTTGTCCCGGCGCTCTACGAGAAGCACCGGGGCCAGTTCACCGTGTCCAAGGTTGGCGGCAACCCGTCGGCTCTGAGCAAGGACCAGAGGGAGTCTGTCGATGCCGTACTGCTGACCTATGGAGACAAGTCACCGCAGTGGCTAAGCGAGTTGACCCACGCGGAAGCACCGTGGCAGAACGCCCGGACTCGCGCCGGACTGAGCCTCGGCGAGAGAGGGAACTCCGAGATCACGCTGGACGACATGGCCGAGTACTACGGGGGCCTTGTTGGCCAGGGATAGCCGCAAGCTCAAGCAAGCCGTCCTGAGTCAGAACCCCTCGGTCTCCAAGGTTCCCAAGTTCTTGGGCGCCCCCAACATCGAAGGAGGCTTCATTGCCTGGCGCTTCGGAACCGCCGACTCGGGAGGCCCGTACGCCTGTTCGAATCTGGAGCATGCGGACTACCAGCGTCTCTGGGAGCGCCTCCGGGCATTCGAGGGCATGAACACGGCCCAGCTCCTGGACGCGGGGAGCCTGCATCCCGTTCCCCAGCACAAGTTGTCACGAGCCGCCAAAGACCGCCTCAAGGAAATCAGGCTTGACGACCTCGACGGCCTGCACTCCTTTCATATCACCGGGTCATGTCGGCTGTGGTGCATGAAGCATCTGAACATCTTCTGCGTCCTCTGGTGGGACAGGAACCACGGAGTCTATCCGACGCCGAAGAAGTACTCGTAGGGCCGCTTCCACGCGAAGTGGGCTGTCGCACCGCCGCACAGTCATCGGCTCTGAGAAACGCAAGACAGGCTCCGAGCTATGTCATGGGCCGGTGGCGCGAAGCGCCGTCATCGGTGTTCTGGAAGGCGCGAGCCGCCTCGATGCTGCGCCTCCAACCACGCCGATCCAGAGCCTCTCTGCGATTGAGCATCCTCTGGCCCGGCAGGTCGTACTCGGAGACGATGCGCTGGTCGTTGCCGATGAAGGAGACGCGCACGACTCTGAGGGGAACGCGAAACACCCTGCTGGCCAGTCCGGGATGCGGGCTGCTGCCGAGGTGCAGTAGATGCCGGAGCCATCCCAGAAGGCCGGTCATTCCGCGCCGTGTGCCGATGGAGGCTTCGCGCCCGTTCAGGTATTGCCAGAGCCGGTCGGCCTGTCGCTGGGACAGCCGGTACGCAACCGTGATGTGGAACAGGAAATCGGCTCCGGGTGACTCGAAGCGCTTGGGACTCGGGCAGATGGAGGCCAGGCGGCGCGCAAGGTC
>CAZOSR010000258.1:0-3007 GCA_964582445.1 uncultured Coriobacteriaceae bacterium
CAGGTTCAGCGGCTGTCTGCCGGCAAGGCCACCTGCAACTCCGACATGACGGCGAAGGACGTGGGCGAGTTCTGCCGGCTGACGCCGAGGGGTCGCGAGGTGCTGAACACGGCGATGCGCCAGTTGCACCTGTCCGCACGAGCGTACCACCGTGTCCTGAAGGTCGGCCGCACCATCGCCGACCTCGACGGCGCGGAGCTCATCGATACACCCCACGTCGCCGAGGCGCTGCAGTACCGCAAGCGCGAGGGGGACTAGGTCAGGGCGACACGGTCCCACACAACCCGGCGCAACCTGTCCGGAACCGCGGATGCGGCGCGCAGGTGACTGCCTTCATCTCCTCTCCGTCTTCTTCCTCGGCAGTATGGCGGTTGGCTGCTCCATGTTGGCGTTCCGAAGGAAGCGGGTGTCCGTGATATTGACATGTCTTATGCTCGGGTGCGACTATACAATGAGTTCCGTATCCCCGGCTCCCCCGGAAGATGAACGCGACCCCACACTCATTGCCGTTATGTGGCGGCGCGACACATATACAACACGGGCTCGGATATCTTGCTCCAGCTTCCGCGAGTAGCCGCGGTCGCTCTCGCCCAGCATCTGTACTCGTGTCCCTCCATCCGACTCTGCAGTATCCAGTTCAGTCGTTGTTCGCTGCTGTCGGCGGTCCTGGCTCAGCGCGTCGCAGTGCCCATCAAGCACGTCGGGATGAGGTTGACATTTCTGGGCGCTCACACTTGGAGCAGTCCATCGGGGGAGGTGCGATGACATCGGTGGAAAGTCAACTTGAACGGCATCTGGCTCGGCATCTGCTCTTGAGCGTACCTCTGGCCGTGGCCTTGTTGCTGTTGCCGCTCCTTGGCTTCCTCGGTCTTGTGTCTGCTGATGAGGAGCCGCCCGTGTTTCTGCGGCAATGGGCCGAATACGGTTCGGGCGTCGGCGAGTTCAACCAGCCCTTTGGGGTTTCGGTTGATTCCGACAGCAACGTCTTTGTCGCTGATCGCATGAACCACCGCATCCAGCGCTTCGACGGTACCGCGTGGAGCGTCATCGGTGGAGACGGGTCGGCCGGCATCGATCCAGGCCAGTTCAACACACCGATGGGAGTGGCTGTCAGTCCTGTCAACGGGGACGTCTACGTAGCAGACATGGCCAACCACCGCATTCAGAGGTTTGATGGCGCGGATTGGACGGTGATCGGCGGCGACGGGGTGGTGGGAACGGATCCCGGGGAGTTCAATGCTCCTCGGGGCATAGCGGTGCAGACAGACGGCAACGTGTACGTGGCGGATGTCGGCAATCACCGCGTGCAGATGTTCGATGGGTCCGATTGGTCTGTCATCGGTGGTGACGGTTCTCCTGGCTCAGACCCCGGGGAATTCAACTACCCGGCACGGGTCTGTGTGGGTGGGGGAGGCAAGGTGTACGTGGCTGACTCCGAGAACCACCGGGTGCAGTCGTTTGACGGTGTGGAGTGGACGATCTTCGCCGGCACGGGGTCGGCAAGCTCAGCTGAAGGCGAATTCAGTTCCCCGACCGGCGTTGCTGTGGATGCCACCGGCAACGTCTACGTTGCCGAGAAGGGCAACAATCGCATTCAGGAATTCGACAGCACCGGAGCCTTTCTCACAACGTGGGGAGGTAACGGTTCAGAGCCAGGCCAGTTTGCCGCCGCGAACGATGTGGCCGTTGGTCCAGATGGCGACATCTATGTAGCGGATACCTGTCCGATGGAAGGCTGCAATCACCGCATTCAGGTATTCACCTATCGGGATGTTGCACTCCTTGCCCTTGCGCTTGAGGCGGGCTGGAACATGGTTTCCGTGCCGGTCGTTGGTGAGGATATGTCGGTGGATGCAGTCTTCCACGATGCCGAGGCCGTCTACACTTGGAACCCTGCGACGAAGTCCTACCAGTCGCCCACTACAATCGAGCCGGAGAAGAGCTACTGGGTCGCGGTGACCTCGACCACTACCGTGACGATGACCGGTACACCGGTGACGGAGTGGACGGACACACTCACCGCCGGCTGGAATATGGCCGGCTCGGTCTACGGCGACCCCGTTGACGTGGAGGATATCACTGACGACTTGCCGGGCACCGTCCAGACCAACGCCATCTACCACTGGAACCCGTTGACGAAGTCGTACGACGTGGCCACGCAGGTCAAGGAGGGCCTTGGCTACTGGATGGCCGCTACAGACTCATGCACTCTCTCAGTTGCTCAGGGTGCAACGGAAGCTGCCATACACACTCAGGCGTGGACTGACGCGGCGGAGCAATGTGCCGAGAGCGAGTACTGCAAGTGTTCCCTGTATTCAACCAGGACGCTCGCCGTTGCCAATCCGGAGGTCTACCTGCAGGCCGATGCGCTGTGGATGGACATGATTTCGACGTATGGTGGCTGGCAGGCGAACTACCTCCAGCGCGACCGCGAGACTCCCGAGGGTGGTTGGAATGAGGAGATTGGCACACCGATCAACGACGGATTCCGGAACGAGACCGGAGACGGAGCATTCGACTGGGGAGCCGTGGAGTGGGAAAGCCACCGAGCTGCAGTCACGGACCTGTTCAGTCTCTATGACGACGCGTTCACATTCGACTGGCTGGACAATCGGCTGCTGTTTATCTGGAGCGCCCTCAAGGGTGAAGGCTGGGCGATGCCAGAGTCATCCCTGGCCGAGTTGATGTATCTCGATATGCTCCGTCAGGAGACATCTGCCTATCTTCTGTTTCAAGAAGACCGGGACGCACTGGTGGCGACCGTGGTGGATACCACTGTGACTCTGTATGACCCGGCAACCGGCGAAACCATCGACGAACCGTACTCCGAGGTCGTGCTGGTGATGAACAACGACCACGTCTGGTATCCGTTGATGGCCCGAGACGATACCAGTGCTGACATCGGACTTGCATCGGTAGTCGACGAATTCTGCATTCCTGGAGCCATCCCTTCGCTCGCTCCCGCGGAAGACTCGGTCATCAGCAGACTCGCCACAGGAACAGCGCT
>CAZOSR010000259.1:0-2987 GCA_964582445.1 uncultured Coriobacteriaceae bacterium
CAGATCCACGGCGGCCTCCATGCCGCCGTCGATCGTCACACCGGCAGCTGCGCGATGTCCTCCCCCCCCGAGGGATCGCGCTACACTGCCGACATCCGCAGACCCCTTAGCCCGGAGATTGATACGGGAGACTCCTGCGCTCGTCTTCACGAGAAACACAGCGTCGACACCGCCGAGGGCTCGGACGTGGTCTATCAGATTCTCCGACTCAGATGTGAGCGCCCCTGTCTCAACGAAATCGGACTCAGTGATCCACGAGTACGCTACGCGACCGCCGTTTGCCAGGGTTATGCGGGCGAGAGCCCGTGCGAGCAGGGCTTGCGCACCGGGCGATCGGTTCTCGTAGACCGCGCTGTATATCTCATTCGGGTGTGCGCCTGATTCGACCATCCGTGCCGCAAGCGAGAGTGTGCGTGCGTCGGTGTTGGAGTAGCTGAATCGGCCGGTGTCGGTCAGAACGGCCGCGTACAGGCAGGTGGCCGCACGGGCGCCGGGCTCGACCCCGAGATACGATGCGAGCTGCCACACAAGACACCCCGTAGCGGCCGCGGACGACTCAAAGACGGCGATCGCCCGACCGGCTGCGGCATCCGGGTGGTGGTCGATCATGATCAGGGTTGCCGCAGACCGCGCAAGCGTCTCACCGTCAACCAGCCGCCGGGGATCCGGGCAGTCGAGTGCGACGAAGACATCGGGTGTGGCAACGTCCCGCACATGCTGGAACCGGTCTGCACCGGGCAGGAACGAGTATGTGCGTGGCAACGGGTCATCCGTGGGAAGGATCGGCACTGCTGGAATACCGGCCTGTTCAAGGATATGCATCAATCCGAGCGTCGAGCCGACAGCATCCCCGTCCGGGTCGACGTGAGCGCCGATCACGACCGAATGGGCGCCACGAAGCGCCGCTGCCGCGCTTGCAAGCGAATCCTCTACGCTCACTCCTCGTCCTCGACCCTCAGCAGCGTGGGTGGGACGTCCTTGAGGGCTTCGGTGATGCGCATGCTCTGATCAAGCGTGGTGTCGAGGTGATAGCGCAGCTCGGGAACAACGCGCATCTGGACGCGTCGCGCGAGGCCTGCCCTGATCCTCTTGTCCGCAGACCTCAGGCCGTCAAGCAGGGCAGCGTACTCCGCTTCCCCACCGTGGGTGGTCACGTACACGTTGGCCAGATTAAGGTCCGAGGATACCTCGACCGATGTGATAGTGGCGAAGTCGACCCGCGGGTCGGCGATGTCGTCCCGGAGCACCTCGGTGAGCGCCTCGCGGACGCTTTCACCGAGTCTCCGGGTACGCGGAGTGCTCTTCATGTCCTACTCCTCGCGCGCGACCTCGACGACGCGGTACGACTCGATGATGTCGCCCATCTTGAGGTCCTGGAAGTTCTCGATACCGATACCGCACTCGTATCCCTGCTTGACGGACTTCACGTCGTCCTTGAACCTGCGGAGCGAGTGAAGCTTCCCATCGTGGATGATCGTGCCGTCACGGACGATCCTGATCCTGTCATCCCGTGTGATCTCACCCTCCTGCACGAAGCAGCCCGCGATCGTGCCGACCTTGGGCACCTTGAACAGGTCGCGGACCTCGACATGCGCTGTATCGCGCTCCTCTATCGTGGGAGCCAGCATGCCGACACGCGCTGCGTTGATCTCCTCGATCGCCTGGTAGATCACGCGATACAGTCGCATGTCCACCTTCTCCTTCTCGGCGAGATCACGCGCCACGGGCAGCGGGCGCACGTTGAAGCCGATGATGATCGCATCGGACGCCGTGGCGAGCATGACATCGGTCTCGGTGATGCCACCGACACCGGAGTGGATGATGTTGATCCTGACCTCGGACTGGTCCATCTTGTCGAGCGCGTCACGGAGCGCCTCGATGGACCCCTGTACGTCGGCCTTGACGACAAGGTTCAGGTCCTTCAGCTCACCCTCCTTGATGCGGGCGAAGAGGTCGTCAAGCGTGACGCGGGTCTTGTGCTCGTGCTCGAGCAGGCGCTGGCGCAGGGCGCGATCCTCGGCGAGGTCACGGGCGTCACGCTCGTCCGCGAACACCCGGAACTCGTCGCCGGCGGAAGGCACGCTCGAAAGACCGAGGACCTCGACGGGGTCAGCGGGACCGGCGCTATCCACGGTGTCCCCCTTTGGACTGACGAGGGCTCGCACACGACCGTGACTCGTTCCGGCAACGAGAGCATCACCCACGCGAAGCGTGCCGCGCTGGACAAGCACCGTTGCCACCGGGCCGCGGCCCTTGTCGAGCTTCGCCTCGATGACGACACCTGATGCGTGTGCATCGGGGTTGGCCGTGAGTTCGAGCACGTCGGCCTGCAGCAGTACCATCTCGAGAAGGTCCTCGATGCCGATCCTCTTCTTGGCCGACACGTTCACGAAGATGGTCGAGCCGCCCCACTCTTCAGGCACGATCTCGTGCTCTGTGAGCATCTGCTTGACCTGTTCGGGGTTGGCCCCATCCTTGTCGATCTTGTTCACGGCCACGATTATCGGCACACCTGCAGCCTTGGCGTGATGGATAGCCTCGACCGTCTGTGGCATGACGCCGTCATCAGCCGCAACGACCAGGATGACGATATCGGTGATGTTGGCGCCGCGAGCACGCATTGCGGTGAAGGCCTCATGACCCGGAGTGTCGATGAAGGTTATCTGGCGATCGTTCTTGGTGACGACTGACGCACCGATATGCTGGGTGATGCCGCCGGCCTCCGTATCAGCGACACCGGTCTCCCGGATAGCATCGAGGAGCGACGTCTTCCCGTGGTCAACGTGTCCCATGACGGTGACGACCGGTGACCGGGGCTTCAGATCCGCCGGATCGTCCACAAAGGTGAACCCGGGTTCCTCATCAGGCGTGACAACCTGGACCTGCACGCCAAGATCCTCCGCAAGGATCTCCATCGCGTCGGGGCTCATGGGCTGGTTGATCGTGTGGGGGTCGCCAAGCATGAACAGCCGCTTCACGACCTCACC
>CAZOSR010000260.1:0-2981 GCA_964582445.1 uncultured Coriobacteriaceae bacterium
TCTTGTACCAGGTCTCCCAGATCTCGCGGCCGTAGATGCCCTTGATGGTGAGGCCCCGGAACACGACCTCGTCCCAGTCGATGCGGACCGGCCCCGGCGCGATGCCGAGGAGTGCAATCCGTCCGCCGTTGTACATGCTCTCGAGCATCGTCTCGAACGCCTCGCCGTTGCCGCTCATCTCGAGCCCGACATCGAACCCGACCATGCCGAGGTCGTGCATCGCATCGCCGATGGATTCGCGCGTCACGTTCACCGTGCGCGTGGCGCCCATGCGTGCCGCCAGGCCGAGCCGGTAGTCGTTCACGTCGCTGATGACCACGTTTCGGGCACCGACGTGTCTTGCGATCGCCACGGAGATGATGCCGATCGGTCCAGCTCCGGTGATGAGCACGTCCTCGCCCACGAGGTCGAACGAGAGCGTCGCGTGGGTGGCGTTTCCGTAGGGATCGAAGATCGCCGCAACGCGTGAGGGGATGGAGTCGGCCATATGCCAGGCGTTGGAGGCGGGGATCGTCAGGTACTCCGCGAAGCAGCCGTCGCGGTTGACGCCCACCCCGACGGTGTTGGTGCACAGATGGCGACGACCGGCGCGACAGCTGCGGCACACCCCGCAGACGATGTGCCCCTCGCCGGAGACCCGCTCACCAACGGTGAAGCCGCTCACGCCGTCGCCGGTCTCGGCTATGTGTCCGACGAACTCGTGTCCGAGGATCTGCGGTGGGCGGATCGTCTTCCGCGCCCACTCGTTCCACTCGTAGATGTGCACGTCCGTGCCGCAGATCGCCACCTTCTCGATGGCGATGAGCACCTCCCCGGGTCCTGCTTGAGGTCTCGGAACCTCGACAAGCGAGACCCCTGGCCCTTCGACCGTCTTCGCGATCGCCTTCATGGTGTGGCTCACAGTGGCGTGCCTCCCGGATCGTGTCATGCACCGGCCAGTCGCTTCAGCGGATCGAACAGCCTGCCATCGGTCCAGACGTGGACGACGAAGTACGCAAGCAGCAAGCCCCCGGCGATATCGATCGAGTAGTGGCCCCGTGCCAGAAGCAGACCTGCCAGCTGCAGCACAGCCAGCAGGACTTGCACTCGGTGCAGGGCCGGTGCGATATCGGCCGACGTCAGGAGTACCAGGATGAGCGAAGCGGCCATATGGCCCGATGGGAACATCCCGTATTGCTGCACGCTGAAGACGAAAGAACCCTCACCCTGTGCTGACGCGAGCGGAGTCAGCACGATCATCGCAGCCCTGAAGAGGTACATCAGCGCGAAGATCGCCGTGAATGCGGGAATCCTCCCGGGCTCGTATCGGATCGCGTAGTACAGGAACAGCGAGAATCCGATGACCAGCGCCGTCACCGTGAGGTATCGCGTCCAGGCGACGTAGGGAAGCAGCTCGAACAGCAGGTCACGCGGGTAGGGCCTGTCGGGAAACCGCGCCAGTATCAGCCGGTTGCTGTAGAGCGTGGTCAGTCCGACCGCAACGAGAAGCCCCAGCGAGAACAGCCATGCCCTGGCCCGGGAGGAGCCGTCAAGGACCGTGTTCATGGCCTCCGTCCTCTCCGTGTCGGCGTGGTCACCCGCTGCAAGGCATATACCCCTGTGCGAGATGGCGCCGGCCACTGGATGTCGTTGCGGCGGCTCAATCGCCGGAGCGCCTGCACGCTCAACCCGGCACCCGACCTGCGCAGGTGTACCCGGGAGGGGGAATACTCCCCATGATGTCGTCAGCGAGGGGAGAGCCGAAGAGTGCCCGAGGAGCCGAGCGTTGCGTTGAGGCCACCCACCGATGTCGTTGCGGATGCGGTCGCCAGAGGACTTGGCGCCCTTGACGAGTGGCAGGCGAAGCAGCTCCTTGCGGAGTACGGGATCCCGGTTCCAGATGGCGGTCTGGCAGAAGATGTGGATGAGGTCGTGGCGCTCGCCCGCGACCTCGGCGGTCCGGTGGCGCTCAAGGCGGTGGGGTCTCACATCGGCCACAAGACCGACCGCGGGCTCGTAGCGCTTAACCTCCACAGCGACGAGGCCGTGCGCTCTGCCGCCCGGGACCTGCTGGCTCGAGCCGGCAGCGAAGGCGCTCGTCTTCTCGTGGAGCGCATGGTTGCCGGGCAGCGGGAGTTCATGCTCGGCATGAAGCGAGACCCGCTCTTCGGCCCCGTCGTCCTTTTCGGCGTTGGCGGCGTCTTCACCGAGGCCCACCGGGATGTCGCCTTTGGCGTGACGCCTCTCGAGGACCGGGACATCGACGGAATGCTGTCCGGGATCAGGGCGAGTGCGCTGCTCGAGGGGTTCCGCGGCATGCAGCCCGTGGACCGGGCGGCTCTCGGCGACGCCATCCGCGCGCTTGAGCGCATCGTTGCCGATCACCCGGCGGTGATCGAGATCGACGTGAATCCGCTCATCATCGAGGGCGCCACCCCGGTAGCGGCCGATGCGCTCGTGGTGCTCGATCCCTCAGTCGAGCAGCATTCTCCGCATCAGCGCACGCATGTGACTCCCGACCTGTCTCCGCTGCTGGCGCCTAGCTCCGTGGCGGTTATCGGCGCGTCGAACGACTCGCGGAAGTGGGGCGGTTCGCTCCTGCGCAATCTCATCGAGGGCGGATTCGCGGGACCCATCTACCCGGTGAACGGCCGCGGCGGCACCGTGCAGGGCCTGCCAGCGTTCGCGAGCGTGGCCGAGCTGCCCGAGGCGCCGGACCTGGCGCTCGTGGCGGTGAAGGCGCCGCAGGTGAACGCTGCTCTTGAGGAGTGCGGACAGCGCGGCGTCCGCGCGGCTCTCGTGGTTGCCGCGGGCTTCTCGGAGGCGGGTGAGGAGGGTGCCGCCCTTGAGGCCGAACTCGTGGAGATCGCACGGCGGTGGGGCATCACGCTCATCGGTCCCAACTGCATGGGCCTGCTCTCGCTCCACAGCCATCTCCACGCGGTCGGCTTCCTCGAGCTGCGGCCCCCGGCCGGCCGCCTGAGCATCGTGTCGCAGTCGGG
>CAZOSR010000261.1:0-2970 GCA_964582445.1 uncultured Coriobacteriaceae bacterium
ATCTTCGGCGGGACAGGCGTGGTGTCCGGCACCGTAGAGACCGCGCTGATCGGGTTGCTGCCGTAGTCCCAGGGTCGTCCATCACGTGCCCTTGTTCGACATACCTTGTACCGCTATGTATAATGCTGCAAGGTATAGTCCCGCTGCGTCGGCGGCACCGAGCACAAGGTGAGCCCATGGAGATCAACAAGGACCTGGTGGCAGCGTCATCCACGCCCATCGTCCTCGCTATCCTGGCCGAGGGGGACAGCTACGGCTATGCGATCCTGCAGCGCGTGAAGGATCTCTCCGACGGACACCTCGCGTGGACCGACGGCATGCTCTATCCGGTGCTGCACCGGCTCCTGCGTCTCGGCTTCGTCGAGTCGCGCTGGGAGGTGGCCGAGACCGGCCGACGCCGGAAGTACTATCGCATCACCGCCGAGGGCCGAACGCACCTCGCCGAGCAGTGGCGACAGTGGCAGGCGGTCGATGCCACGCTGCGGGGGATCCGGGACATGCAGACGGACGCTGCAGCCCGTTGCCGCATGATCTCGCTTCCATTCACGTTCACAGGGAGTGTGACCTATGCATAACGACGGTCTCGACGCGCGTCTCGAGGAGCGGATAGCCGAGTGGCGGAGTTACGTGGCCCGGCGGCAGGCGATAGGCACGGTGGACGTGGCAGAGCTGGAGGACCACCTCCGGGAGCAGATCGACGTGCTCATCGGGGGTGGGCTCGATGCGGACGAGGCGTTCCTGGTTGCGGTGAAACGCATGGGCGGTCTCGACGCACTCTCCGCTGAGTTCGCGCGCGAGCACTCGGAGCGCCTGTGGAAACAGCTCGTCACTGCCGATGTTGATGGCCGTGAGACGGACGCGAGCGCCCGGAGGGAGGGTATCGTCGCCGTGGTCTTGGCGGTCGTCGCTGCCCTGCTGATCAAGCTGCCGGCGATCTTCGGTCTCGACTTCGTCGACGATGGCGCGTTCTACGCGCGTAACCTGAGCTTCTTCGTCCTTCCCGTGCTTACCGGATACTTCGCCTGGAAGCGCGGCCTCCTCGGCTCGGCCATGCTGCGCTGGCTTGGCGTCGCCTTCGTGGGCGCAGCGGTGTTCGCGAACGCCTACCCGTTCGATCAGGGTGGGCAGACCGAGGCGCTCACGGCGCTCCATCTGCCCATTGCACTCTGGATGGCGGTTGTTGGGGCAGCCTACGCTGGTGGTCGGTGGCGCGAGAGTGCCGGGCGGATGGATTTCATCCGGTTCTCGGGGGAGCTCTTCATCTACTACGTGCTGATCGCGCTTGGCGGCGGGGTGCTGATGGGATTCTCGGCTCTGATCTTCCAGGCCATCAGCGTGGACATCGAGCCGCTGTTCGAGGCGTGGGTGCTTCCGTGTGGTGCGGCCGGCGCGGTGCTCATAGCGTCGTGGCTCGTGGAAGCGAAGAAGAGCGTGATCGAGAACATGGCGCCGGTACTCACGCGGTTGTTCACCCCGCTGTTCGCTATCGTGCTGCTCACGTTCCTTGGCACGATGCTGTGGACGGGTGCCGGAATCAACATCGAGCGTGAGGTGCTGATCGCGTTCGACTTGCTCCTGGTGCTTGTTCTCGCGCTGCTGCTGTACTCCATCTCGGCCCGCGATCCGCAGTCCACCCCCGGTGTCTTCGACGTGGTGCAGGTGGTGCTGATCCTGAGCGCGCTCGCGGCGGATGCGGTGGCTCTCCAGGCGATCGGGGCCCGCATTTCGGAGTTCGGCTTCACGCCCAACCGAGTGGCGGCGCTCGGCATGAACGTGATTCTTCTGGTGAACCTGGCGTGGACCGCGGTGCTCTACACGCGCTTCCTGGGCAAGCGCGGCACGTTCCTCGCGATCGAGCGGTGGCAGACCGGGTATGTGCCGGTGTATGTGCTGTGGGCAGCGTTCGTGGTGGTCGCGTTTCCGCCGATCTTCGGCTACTTCTAGGCGCTTGTCCTGCACGGGGAGTCCGCACGCGGGTATCCGTCATCCCGAGGGCTCTGCGGGTATGAACCGACTGTGCGCTCAAGGGAAGCGGTGATGCGGCGATGTCCGTGGAGACTCCGGCATACGAGGTAGTGCTGCGTGACGGACCGTTTGAAGTGCGCCGATACGAGCGCTACCTGACCGCCAGCGTCACGGTCAGCGCGGACAGCTACAATGCCGCCGCCTACAAGGCGTTCGGTGTGCTTGCCGACTACATCTTCGGCAACAACGTGGCCGCCGGGGCGATCCCGATGACCGCTCCCGTGAGCACGAGCAGGTCCGAGGGCGAACGGATATCGATGACGACGCCGGTCATCTCAGAGCGCGCCAGGCACGAGGCGTTGGGAGGAGCTGCGCCCCTGTGTACCGTCAACTGCGCAGGCGAGTACACAGTGCGCTTCACGATGCCATCGCAGTATGCCGAGCTACCGGACCTTCCGCAGCCCAACGACTCGCGTGTGAGCCTCGACGCAGTTCCTGCGCACCTGGCAGCGGTCGAACGGTTCGGGGGTCGGATGGACGACGAGATGGTCGCTGCTTCGGTGATGCGACTGCGCGAGTGGCTGGCGGACAAGGGGTTCGCCGCGGCCGGTGAACCGGAGGCGGCTCAGTACGACGCGCCGTGGAAGCCCGGGTTCGTTCGCCACAACGAGGTCATCATCCCCGTAAGCGCGGTGTGACCTTCGCGGAGACTGCGAGAGGGTATGGCAGTCCGCACGCAGCCCGAATCTCATTCACGGGTTGCCCGATATTGAACACGTGTTTAGTATATTGAACATGTGTTCAGCAGAGCATATGGACGATCGCACCACGGCCGCTCGCATACGCGACGCTGCCATCCTGCGCTTTGGGGAGGTCGGCTTCGACAAGGCGACCGTCCGCGACATCGCTGCCCACGCAGGCGTGTCGCCGGGACTCGTGCTGCACCACTTCGGCTCCAAAGCGGGTCTACGCGAGGCGTGCGACGAGCACGTGGTGGCCGAGTTC
>CAZOSR010000262.1:0-2947 GCA_964582445.1 uncultured Coriobacteriaceae bacterium
GATACCGAGCGGTGCCTTCATGGAAGTGCCGGGGCAGGGATTCGAGCGGGTGGGTGAGAGCATCACCGGCGGCCCCGGTGTCTCGTTGGCCGCGATCTCGAACTACCTCGGTGTGCCCTTCGAGCACTACGTGCGCGTGAGTACGACGGTATACCAGGATGCGGTAACGAATCAGAGCCTCCGCGATGTGATGGGGAACGTCGCCGAGACCGATTACTCGGAGGCGGACCGGGAGCGTATCGCGGAGTTCATCAGCACGGTTGAGGGTGAGCGGACCGCTCTCGTGCCGCTGCCGGTCAAGCCGATCGACCTCGGCGGTGAGACCTTCTTCGAGCCGCAGCGGGACCAGATAGCGGACCTGCTCCTGCAGTGGTGGGATGTGAGACTCGGCGCTGATGACTCGTCGGTGCGCGTGATCATCTACAACGGCGCCGGTACTCCCGGAGTGGCAGGGGAGGCCGCACAGCAGATGATCGCGGCGGGTATGCGCGTGGTGGACACCAAGAACGCCGATCGATTCGACTACGACACGACGATGATCGTCGTGCAGGATGGTAACCTCGAGCAGGGCGAGCAGGTCAGGGAGGCGCTCGGCACAGGAGAAGTCGTCGACAAGCCTTCCGAGCAGGATGTGGCCGATGTGATCGTCATCATCGGCAGGGACTACGTACCCCCGTCAGCGCAGCAGTGATGGTGGAAGGAGCAGGACACTGGAACCCCGCGAACTGGCGTTGCTAGCGGCCTCGGCGGCCGCATCCAAGAAGGCGATCGATCCGGTTGTGCTCGATGTCGCTGAGACTCTGGTCATCACCTCGTATTTCGTGATCGTAAGCGGCAACAGCGACCGCCAGGTGGCTGCCATCGCCGATGAGGTGGAAGACGTGCTGCGCGAGCAAGCCGGCGTCAAGCCCATCGGCCGTGAGGGCGAACGCGAGCGCACGTGGATCCTGCTCGACTACGCCGACGTGGTGGTCCATGTGTTCCAGCCCGAAGAGCGGGAGTTCTACCGGCTCGAGAAGCTCTGGTCGGACGTGCCACGGCTGGAGCTGCCGGACTACGGGGCTTCGGTCGACACGCGGTGAAGCAGGGTCTACGCGCGTACGGCGTGCAGCTGGCGCTGATCGGCATCGCGGCGATCTGGGGTGGCACGTTCGTGACCGTGAAGGATGCGGTCGCGCGCTACCCGATGTACGCGTTCCTCACGCTGCGCTTCGCGATCGCGGTCCTGGCGTTCGTGGCGGTGATGCCCTCGTCGGTTCGGCTGATGCGTCGAGAGACGTTAGGCGTGGGCGTGCTCGCAGGGCTGTTCCTTACGGCCGGGTACGTCTTCCAGACATGGGGCCTTCAGGACACCAGCGCATCCAAGGCGGCGTTCATCACCGGCATGTTCGTGGTGATCACGCCTGTGCTGCAGGCAGTGGTGCTGCGACGTATCCCTCGGCGTACCACGGTCATCGGCGTGGTCCTCGCCGTGGCGGGACTGTGGTTGCTGTCCGGTGGCGGGTCAGGCGGATGGAACATCGGTGACACCCGGGTGCTCATTTGCGCGTTCGCGTATGCGGGGCACTTCATCGTGCTCGGTGGTCTCGGTGCCGAACACGAGGTTGCGCCGCTGACCCTCGTGCAGCTGGCGACCGTCGGCGTGGCCTCGGCGGTGGTCTCGGTCTTGACGGAACCCCGCGGTCTGCCGGGTGATGGCGGCGTGTGGTTCGCCCTTGTTCTGACCGGCGTGTTCGCATCTGCGGTGGCGTTTGCCGTGCAAACCTACGCACAACGGTTCCTGTCACCCACCAAGACCGCACTCATCCTCATCATGGAACCGGTATTCGGCGGTGTGTTCGGGTACTTCGCGGGGGAGCGGCTGGGCCTGAGTGGTGTGGCCGGAAGCGCGCTCATCTTCGCAGGCATGCTTGTTGCGGAGGTCATCGGGTCGATCCGCGGCCCCGGTGAGGCTCCGGCGGAGATCGAGCCTACGATCGAGGGCCCTCCGGTGCTCGTGGAGGGCGGAGAGCCGCAGGACTAGGCTCCGTATTGCGTAACGCGACGAAAGACCCGGTTCCCCGAGGAGGGGCCGGGTCTTTCTGGTTGACGCACAATACGGGTAGGGGTATCGTGGTCGTATACCCCCTATGGTATTGCGAAGCCGCTTGAACGCGCCGGGGGAAGCGACGAGTCTCGAGACGGAAGGATCTGCAGATGGGTGCGGTGAGCGAGCAGGTTGAATCACAGCTGAGGGGGATCTTCGGGGACAGGGTGCGCACCGATCGCGTGGAGCGGAAGCTCTACTCCTCGGACATCGGGGCGATGCCCCGTCTGATCAAGCCGTTGGTGCCCACGGGCATCGCCGGCGCGATCGTACGTCCTGTGAGCGAGGACGAGGTCGTGTCGCTGATGCGCGTGGCGCGCGCCGAGCGCGTGCCGGTGGTGCCGCGCGGCATGTCGACCTCCGGCTACGGCGGCGTGCTGCCGGTGGAAGGCGCGATCGTCGCTGACATGTCGGCGATGGGCGGACTGATCGAGGTCGACGCCGAGCGCATGACCGCGCGTGTCTTCGGCGGAACGCTGTGGGAGCCGCTTCAGAAGCAGCTCAACCGCAAGGGGCTCGACCTGCTGCTGTACCCGTCGTCGTTGCCATCCTCCACGGTCGCCGGCTGGTTCGCCCAGGGCGGCGCCGGGTTCGGCAGCTACGAGCACGGCTTCTTCAAGGAGAGCGTGCACTCGGCCCGTGTGGTGCATCTGGACGGGAGCGTCAAGGAGTACACGGGCGACGAGCTCGAGCAGCTGATCGCCGATGCCGAGGGTATCACCGGCATCATCACCGAGATGGAGATCGGCATCCGTGCGCTCGAGGACGAGATGCACCGGGTGCTTGCGCTTCCCACCATCGAAGCGCTGCAGAAGGCGCTCTCGGCGATCTCGGCCGAGAAGCTGCCGATCTGGTCGCTCA
>CAZOSR010000263.1:0-2826 GCA_964582445.1 uncultured Coriobacteriaceae bacterium
ATGACGTCTACACGCTGAACCTCGACGTGTTGAAGGACGGACAGAAGATCGACGAGCTGCACCCCCAGATGCGCTTCCCGCAGCAGCTGGCTCAGCAGCGTCAGTCCACACAGCATGTCTCACTCAGGAGCGAGGTCCTCAAGGACGTGTTCATCTCCTTCTCGGGCACGACTCAGGACAACGCGGCCGTGGTGACCATCAAGTTCTTCCCGCTCCAGTGGTGGGTATGGACCGGGTTCATCGTGCTGATCATCGGCACCGCGCTCGCGTCGTGGCCGAAGAAGCAGCTATCGGCGGTCTAGGGCGGTCATGTGAGCGACGCAGGAAGCCAGCCACTCGCGCTTGAAGTCCGGGGACTCGCCCGGGCTTTCGGCGTGCGCAAGGCGCTCGACGGCATCGACGTCGATCTGCCGACCGGCGCGTTCCTGTCGATCTTCGGTCCCAACGGAGCTGGCAAGACCACCTTCGTCAAGGTGCTGACCACGCTGCTCAACCCAACGAGCGGCTCTGCGCGTGTGCTCGGCTACGATGTGGTTGCGGATGCGGTCGAGCTCCGCACGCACATCGGGCTGATCAGCCACAACCCGCTGCTCTACCCCGACCTTACCGCCGAGGAGAACCTGCTGTTCTTCGCGGACATGTATGGCGTGGAGAAGCCGCATGTGCGCGTTGCCGAGTTGCTCGAGGCCGTTGAGCTCGATCACCGCAAGCTCGACCTCACGCGTACGTTCTCGCGCGGAATGCTACAGCGCCTTTCGATCGCGCGTGCCCTGCTCCACCGCCCCGAAGTGCTCTTCCTCGACGAGCCGTACTCGGGACTCGATCCGCACGCTATGGACATCCTTGACGGGCTCATCGCGCAGATTCGCGGCAATCACACCTTTGTGATGATCAGCCACGACCTGGACAAGGGCCTCGAGCTTTGCAGTCACGCGCTCATCCTGGCGAAGGGCCGGGTGGTGCTCTTCGAGCCGCGTGATGCGATCGACGACGCTGCTTTCCGTCACACCTACCGTTCCACCGTCGGGATGGGGGTGTCCTAGATGGCCGCCTCCTCGGGTCGTCAGCTCAAAGCGATGCTTCGCAAGGACATCGTCATGGAGCTCCGCACCAAAGAGATGATCATGTCGATGGGGCTGTACTCCCTGCTCACGATGGTCGTCTATTTCGTCGCGTTGTCGCAGACTGGTTCGAGCTTCGACCCCCGCGACATCGCCGCGGGGCTTCTGTGGCTCGCGTTCATCTTCACCTCGATGCTCGGCCTCAACCGCTCTCTCGTGCACGAGAAGGATCAGGGGTGCCTGGAGGCGCTTCTGCTCTCACCGGTCGATCGTCCGGTGATCTTCTTCGCGAAGGCGGGCGGCAACCTGATCTTCCTACTCGCCGTCGAGGCGCTGACGCTGCCGGTTTTCGGCTTCCTCTTCCTCCAGGGGACCCAGCTTGATTGGGGGGCGCTCGCACTTGTCCCGCTCATCCTCGTGGCCGGCTCGGTCGGCATCGCGGGTGTCGGGACCCTGCTTGCCACGATGTCGGTCAACACCTCGGGCAAGGACTTCGTGCTCGCGATGCTGTTCATCCCGCTGATGTACCCGTTGTTGCTCGGTGCGGTGACCGCCACCGGTGGCGCCATCGTGGGCGGCGCTCAGGGTGTCGGGGTCTTCTGGACCGGTATGGCGTGGGTCGTCGGGTACGACGTGATCATGCTGCTGGCGTCATACGGACTGTACGAGTTCATCGTCGGCGCATGAGCGCCGCGTGTCTGCGATAGGGAGGCGGAAAGCCACGTGAGATCGTTGACCACCAGAGCGATGATCGCACTCGCGCTTGGCGGCATCCTGACCCTCGGCGCGTTCCTCGGCGCCTTCTTCTGGGCAGGGGTGCCGGACTTCGGGTTCGTGCGGACCGCCGAGCAGGCCGATTCGGTGCGCTACAAGGGCCCGTTCGAGCAGGAGATCGACGAGGCGCGCTATCTCGCCAACTACGCGGGTTACGCCGTAGAAGTAGAGGCGGATGGCGAGACGCTCAGGGGTGAGCTCGTCTCGGCTGACGAGGACGGGGCCACGATCGAGACCGACGCTGGTGCGGTGACCGTGGCTGCTGGCGACTTTGAGTCTGCAACGGTATTCGGTTCCGAGTACGGGCGTCCCGACTGGGGCCAGAAGATCTTCTACTTCCACGTGCCGGTGGCCGAGATATCCTTCGTCGTCTTCGCGTTCGCGGCGTTTTACGCCGTGCGCTTCCTGATGACACGGAACCGCGAGTACGACACGAAGCAGCGCGTCTCGATGGAGGTCACGCTCGTGTTCGTGGGTCTCACCATGGCCACCGGGATCCTGTGGACCAAGGCCGCATGGGGCGTGTGGTGGGACTGGGAGCCAAGGTTGACCACGTACTTCATCCTCACCCTGCTCGTCGTCGCGTACTTCGTGCTTCGCAACTCCGTGGAGGACGAGGAGCGCAGGGCCGTCTACGCTGCGGTGTTCTCGATCCTGGCGTTCATCGATGTGCCGATCTCGTTCTTCATCACGCGTCTCATCCCGTCGAACCACCCGGTCATCGAGAGCGGGGGTCTTGAGGGGCCCATGCTCGTGTCGTTCATCATCGGGCAGGTCGGTATGATCGCTCTGGGCTATGCCATCTACCAGCTGCGCATGGGTGAAGTGCAGCTGCACGACCGCATCGAACAAGCCAAAGCCCTTCTGGAGAGGTGATCCACGTGAATCCCACGCTGAAAGAGGTCTACTCGCTCGTTCTGACCCAGTGGCCGCTCGTCGCGGGGGCCTACGCGCTCCTGTGGCTCGGCATGGTCGTGTACGTCGGCATGGC
>CAZOSR010000264.1:0-2810 GCA_964582445.1 uncultured Coriobacteriaceae bacterium
CGGCATACGAGATCACCTCGGCCTTGATGAACCCCCGCTCGAAGTCGGTATGGATAACGCCGGCCGCCTCAGGCGCCTTCGCACCCACACGCACCGTCCAGGCGCGCACCTCCTGCGGACCGGCCGTGAAGAACGACTGAAGGCCGAGCAACCGATACGCCTCACGTACCAGCGCGTTGAGACCGGGCTCCTCGAGACCTTCCATCTCCAGATACTCGGCCAGCTCTTCGGGCTCGAGTTCGGCCATCTCTGCTTCGATCTTGGCGCAGATCGGCACGGGGGCGATTCCGTCGATCTCGCTCAATGGCGCACCGATGTCGCCCTCATCCACGTTGGCCACGTACAACATCGGCTTCATGGTGAGCAGGTGTAGATCGCGCACAAGCTCGCGCTCCGCATCATCCATCGCCATTGTGCGAGCACGGTGGCCTTGGCTCATCCACTGCTCCAGCCTGTGCACGAGGGCAAGCTTGGCCGCAGCCGCTGCGTCTCGCTTGGCGTCCTTCTCAATGCGCGGTATCGCCCGTTCAAGCGTGCCGAGGTCGGCCAGGATGAGCTCGGTCTTGATGGTCTCTACATCGGACGCCGGGTCGACCTTACCGTCCACGTGGATCACACCGGGATCGGAGAAGTACCGCACGACCTCGGCGATAGCATCGCACTCGCGGATGTTGGCGAGGAACTGGTTGCCGAGCCCCTCCCCCTCACTCGCACCTTTCACGAGCCCGGCGATGTCAACGAACTCCACTGTCGCGGGCACGACACGCTGCGGCGCCACAAGCTCTGCAAGCCGATCGAGACGCGCATCGGGCACGGGCACGAGGCCGACGTTGGGCTCAATGGTGGCAAACGGGTAGTTGGCCGCATCGACCTGCCGGCGCGTGAGCGCGGTGAACAACGTCGACTTGCCGACGTTGGGAAGACCGACGATCCCGATCGAGAGCGACACGTGGAGCCCCTTCCGTGCGGACCGCACAGCCGCGTTCGGGCCGTGCGCTGCGATACTATACCATCATGCACCGGCCACTTTGCCAGCAGTACCGACCGAACACATCACGCGGATGCGATTCATGAGTCCGGAGCTTCTCGCTGCCCTCACTCTCGGCGGATCAGCATTCGTAGTGGGTCTCTCAGGTGCGATGGCGCCGGGTTCGTTCCTCACTGTTGTCATCGGCCGCACGCTTACCCGTGGTCCCGGCTCTGCCGCGCTCATGCTTGTCGGTCACGCGCTTCTCGAAGGCGCTCTGCTCGTGGGCTTTGCCTTCGGCCTGCAGGCGCTCCTGGTGGACCCTCGTGTCGGCAGCGTGATCGGTGTCGTAGGCGGTGCCATCCTGCTGTGGCTCGGTTACCGCCTCGTGGCGGACACACTGCGCAATCGAACGCCGGACAGTGCGGAGGCGCCCCGCGCCGAGTCCCGCATGGGCCCGGTACTGCAGGGCGTGACTGTGAGCCTCTCCAACCCCTACTGGACGTTGTGGTGGGCGACCATCGGCGTCAAGCTTGCCGCCGATGGATTGGCTATCGGGCCGATCGGCGTGGCGACGTTCTTCATCGGCCACCAACTGGCAGATGTCGCCTGGTACGGACTGGTGATAGCTGCCACCGCCCGGGGAAGACAAGCGCTGCCCGGGACGGCATACCGAGTCATCCTGGGTGCGTGCGGGGCCTTCCTGCTCTACCTGGGATCGCGCTTCATGCTCGACGGCATCGGCCTGCTCTAACGCGAACGTACTTCAGAGCGACGCGTAGGGATCCAGCGGGTCGAATGCCTCCACGCTCCAGTCGATGCCGAAGGCCTTCAGTTTGGCGTAGTACTCCTCTTCCGTATGCTCCTTGTTGAGGATGTGGAAGCGGGCGCCGTTGAGGCCCACGCAGTAGGCGCAGTCACGACAGTCAACGCACTGCACACATTCGATCAGACTGTCCGAGTTGTGGCAGCTGATGCACCCGCGGGAGTTGTACACGTAGTTGGAGTTCCTGCACGCCTCGACGTTGAAGCAGCCGTAGTTGTTGGCCCCGTCGCGGTCATGAGTATGCTCGTTCTTGAGGCGGTTCCATTCGGCCAGGAAGTGTACGTTCTGTGTCATCGTGGCCACTGCTCCTTCGCCCTGGGTCTCGCCATTGTAACGTACTCCTCCCCTCCCCGATGCGCACGCCCAGAACGCGGCGAGGGCCCCGGGTAACCCCGGGACCCTCGCAAGCACAGACGTCGTGCCAGGTGACGCTGCTACATCATCCCCATGCCGCCACCCATGCCGGCCATCGCAGCAGCAGCTGCGTCGTCCTTGGCAGGGATGTCGGAGACGGTGGTCTCGGTGATGAGGATCAACGCGGCGATCGACGCCGCGTTCTGCAGCGCGGTGCGCGTGACCTTCACCGGATCGATGACTCCCATCTTGAGCAAGTCACCGTACTCACCGGTAGCGGCGTTCAGGCCCTGACCGGCGTCGAGCGCCTTGACCTTCTCGACCACGACCGAGCCCTCGTAGCCCGCGTTGGCAGCGATCTGCTTCAGCGGCTCATCGAGCGCCTTCTTGATGATGTTGACGCCGATCTGCTCGTCGCCCTCGAGCTCGAGCGCCTCGAGCGCCGGGACCGCGTCGGTGAGCGCCACGCCACCGCCAGCGACGATGCCCTCCTCAACAGCCGCGCGGGTCGCCTGGAGCGCGTCCTCGATGCGGTGCTTCTTCTCCTTGAGCTCCACTTCGGTCGCCGCGCCCACCTTGATGACGGCCACGCCGCCGGAGAGCTTGGCCAGACGCTCCTGGAGCTTCTCGCGGTCGAAGTCGGAGTCGGAGTTCTCGATCTCG
>CAZOSR010000265.1:0-2789 GCA_964582445.1 uncultured Coriobacteriaceae bacterium
CGGGTACCTGCTGTCTACGGCAGCGTGCGTGCGTGCGTTTTCAATGACGAGCGGGTGCGATTATCCACATATCCACCCGATGGTGCAAGCTCGAGGAGCGATCAGGCCTCTTCGAGCAGGTTTCGCGTCTTGAGCGGGTCCACCTTGATACCAGGGCCCATCGTGGTCGAGACGGTGATCGACTTGATATAGCGGCCCTTCGATGACGCTGGCTTGGCGCGAAGGATCTCGTCGAGGAGGGCACCGTAGTTCTCCACCAGTGCCTCAGTGGCGAACGACTTCTTGCCGATGCCGACGTGAGCAATGCCGTACTTGTCAGCCCGATACTCGACCCGGCCCGCCTTGAGCTCCTTGACGACCCGCGCCACATCCATGGTCACGGTGCCGAGCTTCGGGTTCGGCATGAGGCCCCGGGTGCCGAGGATCTTGCCCAGGCGTCCGACCTTGGCCATCATGTCCGGCGTTGCGATGGTGGCATCGAAGTCCAGGAAGCCACCGGATATGCGCTCCACGAGGTCGTCCGCACCGACTACGTCGGCACCGGCCTCCTCGGCCTCCTTGGCCTTCTCGCCCTGGGCGAACACCGCGACCCGCACGGTCTTTCCTGTGCCCTGCGGAAGCGAGACGCTACCCCGGACCTGCTGATCGGCCTGACGGGTGTCGATGCCGAGCCGGAAGTGCACTTCGACGGTCTCGTCGAACTTGGCCGGAGCGACTTCCTGCGCCAGCTTCAGAGCCTCAAGCGGCGTGTAGAGCCGATCGCGCTCGACCGCACCAGCTGCCGCTTCGAACTTCTTGCCTCGCTTCATGACTCCTCCTCGTGGTCAACGGGCTGCGAGGGCCCTCCCACATATGGACCGGATGACCGGTCCCGACTTCCTGTACGGCCGCAGCGCCTTCGGCGCTGAATGGCTACTATCCCTCTACCGTGATACCCATCGAGCGTGCGGTCCCCGCAATGATCTTCATCGCTGCGTCGACGTCGTTCGCGTTGAGGTCAGGCATCTTGGTCTCAGCGATCTCTCGGAGTTGGGCCTCTGTGACCGTGGCGACCTTGGTTCTGTTGGGAGTAGCGGAGCCGGAGTCGATACCGGCAGCCTGCTTGAGCAGAACAGCTGCAGGCGGTGTCTTGAGGATGTACGTGAACGAACGGTCCTCGTAGACGGTGATCTCCACCGGGATGATGGTGCCCATCTTGTCCTGCGTGTCGGCGTTGAAGGCCTGGCAGAACTGCATGATGTTGACCTGATGCTGACCGAGAGCTGGACCAACAGGAGGCGCAGGGTTCGCCTGACCGCCCGGGATCTGCAGCTTGATGAATCCGACGACTTTCTTCGCCATGATGTTTCCGTCCTTACTCCTCGACGCACCTACGCGTCGTTCACGTACCTATCCCAGCAAGCGGCCGCTCCGCGAGAAGCCCGGCGTGTGCATCCCCCGCCGGCGCATCGCTGGCCGCGTGTCTACAGTTTCGCTACCTGGTCGAAGCTCAACTCTACCGGTGTCTCCCGCCCGAAGATCGAGACCATGACCTTGAGCTTGCCCTGGTCAGCATTCACCTCGGCGATGACACCGTCGAAGTCCTCGAGCGGGCCGGACGTCACTTTGACTGGCATGCCGTCGGTGAAATCCGTCATCGTGCGAGGCCGTGCCGACGCGGCGACGCGACCCTTGATGCGCTCTACCTCGGCCCTCGACAGCGCGACCGGCTTGGCCTGGGCACCAACGAACCCGGTCACACCGGGCGTGTTGCGGACCACGTACCAGGAATCGTCGTCAAGCTCCATCTGCACGAGGATGTAGCCAGGGAAGACCTTCTTCTCGCTCGTGACCTTACGCCCGCCAGCCTTGAGGTCCGTGACTGTCTCCTTGGGGATGAGGACATCGAATATCTTGTCCTGCACGCCCATTGACTCGATGCGGTGGCGCAGGTTCGTGGCTACCTTGTTCTCGTAACCAGAGTACGTATGTATGACATACCACTTCTTGGCCATGTGATCCTACCTGCCGATCCCGGCCAGTACGTCGATGAAGACGTACGACGAGATACTGTCGATAACGAGTGTGAAGAGCACGAAGAAGACGAGCGTTGCCACAACGATCATGCTTGAGCTGACTACCTCCTGGCGATCGGGCCAGACAACGCGACGGAGCTCGCTCCGCACGTCCTTGAAGTACTTCCCGATCCGCTTGAAGATGCCTGGCTTCTCAACGCTCTTGTTGCCCTGGGCCATGCGCTTCACACCTCTTCCGCCCCGCAGGAGCGGAGCCGGTATCTCATGCCGCCATCGCGGCCGATCGATATCTGGCAGGGCAGGAGGGATTCGAACCCCCAACATCCGGTTTTGGAGACCGGCGCTCTACCGTTGGAGCTACTGCCCTGTTTCGCGCGTTTCGCGCGCTGTCAAACCCAACCCGCTAGCGAGTCTCTTTGTGGAGCGTGTGGGTCTGGCACCACTTGCAGTACTTCTTGTACTCGATACGCTCCGGGTTGTTCTGCTTGTTCTTGTTCGTTGTGTAGTTGCGCCGCTTGCACTCCGTGCACGCCAGCGTGACGAGCGTTCTCATCGTTCCTCCTCACGACCGTGGACCGGACCATCCGGCCACAGGCCGCACGGTAGCGTAATCTAACACCCGCTCTAGAGCACTGTCAAAAACGCGACATCACGCGTGAGCGGCGAAAACGGGGCCTGGCCATGAGCCAGGCCCCGTCTCGTTTCTGATGGGGTGAAGACCTACTTGATGATCTTCGTCACACGGCCCGAGCCAACGGTGCGGCCGCCCTCGCG
>CAZOSR010000266.1:0-2778 GCA_964582445.1 uncultured Coriobacteriaceae bacterium
GCGCGTAGATGGAGCCGCTCTTCAGCCCCGCTATGACGTACTGGAGGAACTCGGCTGCTTCCATCCGCTACTGTTCCAAACGCCAGGTTCCGTCTTCGATCACATACAGCACCATCTCGTCTTCAGTGAGGCCGTTGTGATCGGTTGCCGAGTATGTGAACGTGCCGTCGATTCCGACCCACCCCTCGGTCGCCTCCAGCGCGTCCCGGAGAGACTCCGAGGTCACCTCTCCTTCGATCCTCCCCAGAGCATCGGCGACCAGCCCGATGGCGTCGTACGCGTGCCCCGCGAAGATGTCCGGCCGCGAACCGTATTCGGCCTCATAACGGGAGATGAAGCTCGTTGCGACCTCGTATGCTTCGCTTCCTTCGCCGAAGGCCTCGGGCACGAGGATCTTCCCTGTTCCGAGGCGGACCCCCTCGGCCGCCTCCCCTGCGCCATCGATGAATTCCTGCCGTGCGATACCGGAGCCACCGTACAGCGGCTGTGTCATGTTGAGTTGGCGCGCGTTGCGTGCGATTATCGCCGCCTCTTTACCGGCAGCCCAGATCAGGACCGCATCGGGATCGGCTCCGCGGATCTTGGTGAGCTGTGAAGACATGTCGGTGTCCCCGGCGTTGTAGGTCTCATCCGCCACTATCGTGACCCCGGCTTCACCTGCGTGCGCCAGTACGTAGTCGCGTCCATCGACGCCGTACCCACCCGTGTCGCTGATGAGGCCGACAGAGGTGTACCCCGCCTCGGCTATCTGCTTCAACACGAACGGAACGACGATCCTGTTGGGCCAGGGCGTCTGAAACACCCATTCCGAGAAATCGTCGGTGATGACCGACCCTCCGGCCATGGAGATGACCGGCACTCCCGCACGCTCGGCGTCGGAGCGCATCGCCATCGTCTGTCCGGTGCCCGACGCGCCGATGATCGCAAGCACGCCCTCCTCGTCGATGAGCTTGACGGCGGCTGCCTGCGACTTCGCGGCATCGGTGGCGTCGTCTTCGTAGATAACCTCGATCGGCCGTCCCCCGATTCCGCCCGCTTCGTTAATGCGAGCGACCTCGAGCTCGATGGCGTTCTTCTCCGGTATGCCGAGTCCAGCGTAGGTGCCCGTGAGCGAGAGCACCGCGCCGATGCGGTACGGCTCAGAGCCACCCCCTGCATCCTCCGTGCTCTCTGGTGCGCAGCCGCCGACCGGCACACACGCCACCACCAGCAGCGACGCCGCTACCCACCCAAGGAACTTCTTGCCCCTCATCGCTTCCGCTCCTCCCTGCTCGTGCCTTGTGCGGCCCGCTCGCTGCGGGACACCCCTACTTGAGCACCGTGCTCAGATCGGCCTGAGAGACGAGCTTCACAGGACGACCGCTCAGCAGATGCAGCGCACGATCGACATCACCGACGTTGACCACCACGAACGTTGCGACAAGTGAGTATACGTACTCGATGTTCACTCCAGCGTCCGCAACGATCTTGAGTACGGCAGACAAGCCGCCCGGTATGTCGGGCAGGTCGATGCAGATGACGTCATCCAGGCGAACGGTGAATCCGTCCTCGGCTAGAATCCGTAACGCGTCGTCGGGACGGTCCACGATCAATCGCAGAATGCCGTAGTCGGCGGTGTCTGACACGGAGAAGCCCCGGATGTTGATGCCGCTGTCGCCAAGGATGCCCGTGACCTCGCTAACGCGTCCGGACTCGTTGGCGATGAACACCGACAACTGCTTGATTACCGTCCGATCCCTCACAGCGCACACACTCCTTCCGCGCAGGCTTTCCTTCCGAGATGGAACGCGCGCAGATTGCCGTCAACGGTCCGTGCCGGAACGCGATCGGATATGACGCGTTCCCACGTGTCCACATCAAACGGCAGTCCGTATGAAGCCGCACCCATCAGCACGATGTTCGCCGAACGGGGACTGCCCGCCTCGCAGGCAAGCGCCTCTGCGTCGAGGAACACCGCACCTTCAGCGGACAGGATCTCCTCGAGACCCTCGGGGGCCGGTAGAGACCCGATCAGGACCGGGAGCGACGCCATCGTCCTACGGTTCACCACGAGCGTCCCGCCGGGGCGCAGATACGGAATCGTGCGAGCCGCCTCCGTTTCTTCGAACGCGATAAGGTGGTCGCCCACACCGGGGTCGACCACCGGCGAGAACACCCGCTCGCCGAATCGCACGAACGTCTCCACGGAACCGCCACGCTGCGCCATGCCGTGGACCTCGGACAGCTTCACATCGTGACCCTCGGCGACGGCGACCTTGGCCAACACATCACCGGCCAGTATCGTGCCCTGCCCGCCAACGCCAGCGAGAACGACAGTGGTGATGCTCACTGGCCACCTCCCAGGTCACAGGACGGACCGACCTTCACGATGGCATCGAATCGACACACCTGCACGCACTGACCGCACCCCACGCAGGTCTGGGTGTCGATGACGGCACGCCCGGTCTCGTCACGGGAAATAGCCGGACACCCGAGCCGGATGCAGGCGCCACACTTGGTGCATGACTCCTCATCGACGGCATAGGGATCGCGTGGCTCCTTCAGCAGCAAAGCGCACGGAGCTTTGGATATGACGACGCTGAGATGTGGAGCAGCGACCTCCTCTCGCAGTGTCGCGAGAGTGGGGTCAAGTTCGTGAGGGTCGACAGTGCGGACCGATGCTACACCAAGCGCCCGACAGAGTGCCTCGAGATCCAGCGCGGGCGCCGGATCACCGCTGATGGAGATCCCATTGACGGGGTTCCCCTGGTGTCCGGTCATGGCGGTCGTGCGATTGTC
>CAZOSR010000267.1:0-2740 GCA_964582445.1 uncultured Coriobacteriaceae bacterium
TGAGCGCCTCAGGGTGGGCGGCGACGTACGCGTTCAGGTAGCCGACGGTCGCCGAGGCACCGGCGGCCGCCTGCGAGGCGCCCTGCGCAAGCGCGCCGACCCCTGCGGCGAGCTGTCCGGCGCCGTCTGCGATCTGGCGGGTCGCGCCAGCAAGCGACTGCGCGCCGGTGTCGGCCGAAGCAAGACCGCCGTCGAGCGTGCTTGCTCCGGCAGCGAGGCTCGCGGCGCCCGCGTTAGCCGAGGCCGCTCCGGTGGCGAGCTGGTCGAGGCCTGCCGAGAGCTCGGCGGAGCCACTGGCCGCAGACGTGGCGCCATCGGCCAACTGCGCCGCGCCCGACGCGGCTTCCGCGATGCCTGCGGACAGCTCGTCGGCGCCGAGTGATGCCTCAGTGAGCGATCCACGCATGTCCGAGAAGCCGAGCAGGATGCTGTCGAGGTAGGAGCGGGTCGTGCTCTCGGAGGCGGCGGTGCGCACCTCGGCGAAGACCCGGTCCTCGATCTGCGCGCCGATCATGCTCGCGTATTCGCGCTGCTCGACCTCGAGGTGCGCCGTCATCGGCTCTGCGCTGTCGGCGGTGGCGAGGTGAGCGGAGAAGTCCGCGGGGATCGTGAGTACGGCGTAGTAGGTGCCGTCGGTAAGGCCGTCTGCCGCCTCATCTGCCGAGGTGGCGGCCCACCCGAGCGAGTCGCTATCGAGCAGTTCGTCGGCGAGGTCCGCGCCGGCCTGGAGGGTCGCCCCGTCCACTTCCGCCGGCTCGTCGAGGTTCACGATGGCCACGGGGATCTGGTCGAGATTGCCGTATGGATCCCAGAACGCCCAAAGATAGAGCGCACCGTAGAGCAGAGGGATCAGCGCGACTACCACTATGCCTGCCCTGAACAGGCGGCTCGAGGTCACGCGCTTCCACTCGCTGTGCGCGATATGAAGCGAGGTCATGGGGGAGACTGACTCCTTTCGGCGGGCGCGATGCGCCATCAACTAAACTGACTAGTCAGTCTACATCGTGGTGTCGCGAGGGTCAACCCCCGCCGCAGCGTGCGCCATGCCCCCTCGGCGTGCTACCCTGTACCGCTGCATTTCCGAGAGAGAAGAAGCCCCAATGCGCGCTGAGAACATCCGCAACATCGCGATCATCGCCCACGTCGACCACGGCAAGACCACCATCGTTGACCGGCTCCTGCAGGCCACACACGTGTTCCGGGACAACCAGCAGGTGGTGGACCAGGTCCTGGACAGCAACGACCAGGAGCGCGAGCGCGGTATCACCATCCTCGCCAAGAACATCTCGGTGCGCTACGGCGACATCAAGATCAACGTCATCGACACGCCAGGCCACGCCGACTTCGGCGGCGAGGTGGAGCGCGTCCTCAAGATGGCCGACGGGTGCCTGCTCATCATCGATGCGTTCGATGGCCCGATGCCGCAGACGCGTTTCGTGCTGCGTCACGCGCTCGAGCACGGTCTCAAGCCGCTCGTGGTCGTCAACAAGATCGACCGCAAGGGCGCGCGTCCGCTCGAGGTCATCGGCGATGTGTTCGACCTCATGGTAGAGCTCGGCGCCGATGACGAGCAGCTCGACTTCCCGATCATCTACACGAGCGCCGTGAACGGCTACGCGCGTCTCGATCCCGATGACGACAACATGGATATGCTGCCGCTGCTCGATGCGATCGTGGAGCACGTGCCGTGTCCGGACGTGGACCCGGGCGGCCCCGTGGCGATGCAGGTGTGCACCATCGATCACTCCGAGTACGTGGGTCGTATCGGGATCGGGCGCCTGTTCTCGGGCACGATGCACAGCGGCGAGAAGATCCTCGTCATCAAGAACGACGGCAGCCGCTACCAGGCGACCGTCAAGCAGCTCCTCACCTTCGAGGGCATGGGTCGCGCAGAGGCCCAACAGGCGCATGCGGGCGACATCATCGCGGTGGTGGGCGTGGACGACGCCGACATCGGCGACATGTTCACCTGCCGCCTCGATCCGGTGCAGCTCGACCCGATTCACGTGGAGGAGCCGACGATGTCGGTCGTCTTCGCCGCGTCGACAAGCCCGCTCGTGGGGCGGGAGGGCACCATCGTTGGTGGCCGTCAGATCAAGGAGCGGCTCCTGAAGGAGGCCGAGTCCAACATCTCGATGCGCATCACGGAGAGCGAGGACAAGACCGGCATGGAGGTGGCGGGTCGGGGCGTGCTGCACCTCTCTGTGCTGATGGAGACCATGCGCCGTGAGGGATACGAGTTCCAGGTGGGTCGCCCGCAGGTGATCATCAAGAACGAGGGCGGGAAGAAGCTCGAGCCTGTCGAGCAGGCTGTGGTCGATGTGCCGAGCGAGTACGCGGGCAAGGTCATCGAGATCTTCGGCAGCCGCGGCGGCGAGATGACCGACATGGTGCAGCGCGACGATCAGGTGCACCTTGAGTTCAAGATCGCCACCCGCGGCATCATGGGTCTGCGTACGCGGATCCTGAATGCTACGCGGGGCGAGGCCACGCTCTTCCACCACTTCCACGAGTATGGCCCGTACCAGGGCGATATCGGCGGACGTATCAACGGCTCGCTCATCGCGATGTCCAACGAGAAGTCAGCCGCCTACGCGCTCGACGCACTGCAGCAGCGCGGCAAGCTGTTCATCGGCCCCGGGGAGATGTGTTACGAAGGCATGATCGTGGGTGAGAACGCCAAGGACAACGACCTCGTCGTCAACGTGGCCAAGGCCAAGCAGCTGACCAACATGCGTGC
>CAZOSR010000268.1:0-1629 GCA_964582445.1 uncultured Coriobacteriaceae bacterium
GAAGATGGATTCCTTGGGTGCGCGAGGCGGACGCTCCATGATGCTGCGTTCGTGTGGTTCGCTGGCAAATGCCAGGCCGGGCAGCCCGTCGGTTACCAGGTTGATCCAGAGGATGTGGATCGGCAGCAGGGGAATCGGCATGCCGAGCAGCGGAGCGAGCAGGATCGTCCATATCTCGCCGGAGTTCGACGTCATCGTGTACTTGATGAACTTGCGGATGTTGTCGAAGATGCGCCGACCCTCGCGGACCGATCCGACGATCGAGGAGAAGTTGTCGTCCAGGAGCACCATCGAGGCCGCTTCCTTGGCGACGTCGGTGCCGGTGACGCCCATGGCAACGCCGATGTCCGCGGTGGCGAGCGCGGGCGCGTCGTTCACGCCGTCGCCGGTCATCGCCACGTACTCGCCACGGTCCTGGAGCGCCTGCACGATCTTGAGCTTCTGCTCCGGCGCAACGCGCGCATACACGCGGATGCCCTCCACGCGTCCCTCGAAGTCCTCGAGTGAGAGCGCATCGAGCTCGGCGCCCGTGATCATCTGCTCCTTGTGGTCTGCGATGCCGAGGCGCCTGGCGATGGCGAGCGCGGTGGCGGGGTGGTCGCCCGTGATCATCACCGGGATGATGCCGGCGGTCTTGCACGTGTGGACCGCGTCTCGCGCCTCCTCGCGGGGCGGGTCGACGAGCCCCGTGTAACCGATCAACGTGAGCTCCTGCTCGAGCGAGGAACAGTCGCCGTCTTCGGGTAGTTCGTCGAGTCTGCGCATGCCGAACGCCAGCACGCGGAGTCCCTCGGCTGACCAGCCATCCACGAGCGCGGCCGATGCGCTTGCGTCCAGTGGCACCATTGAGCCGTCGGCCACCATCGCCTCGCGCGAGCGCTCGAGGATCGACTCGGCAGCTCCCTTGGTGAAGGACACGTAGCCGCCGCCGGGCAGCGTGTGCACGGTGGTCATGAGTTTGCGGTCCGAATCGAATGGCACTTCGGCGGAACGCGGCAGCTCCGAGGTGAGGTCCTTCGGTACGAAGCCGTTCTCGGCGGCGATCCGGTAGAAGGCGATCTCGGTCGGATCGCCTACGAGTGCGTCGTCGTTGCCGGTCACGTCGTTGGAGAGCGCGAGCGCCCGGCCGAGCCAGCCAAGACCCTCGCCATCGCCGGCAAGCGTGGACGGGTCAACCGGACGCGCATCGCCTGCAGCCAGGTGCTCCACGGTCATCTGATTGAGCGTGAGGGTGCCGGTCTTGTCAGTGCAGATGTAGGTGACCGAGCCAAGTGCCTCTACTGCAGGGAGCTTGCGCACCAGCGTGTTGGTCTTGACGAGCCTGCTGGCGCCCAGCGATAGCGAGATCGTCGCAACGGCTGGCAGTGCCTCGGGTACTGCGGCCACCGCGAGCGCCACAGCGGTGATGAACATCTCGAGCGGATCGCCATCTTGCATCACGCCGATCACGAACACGATCGTGCAGAGTGCGAGGGCGGCAAGGCCAAGCTGCTTGCTGAACTGCGCGAGCCGCTTCTGCAGCGGGGTCTTCACGTCGCCCGTCGAGCCGAGAAGGTGCGCGATCTTGCCGAGCTCGGTGGCGAGCCCGACTCCCGTGACCACGCCGACCCCGCGGCCGTAGACGACCTG
>CAZOSR010000268.1:1639-2643 GCA_964582445.1 uncultured Coriobacteriaceae bacterium
GTACGCCATGCTCGTGCGATCACCGATGGGCGAGTCCGCGCCGTCAACAGCCTCGATGTGTTTCTCCACCGGCAAGGACTCGCCGGTGAGCGCAGCCTCGGCTATACGGAGCCCGGCCGACTCGACAAGCCGCATGTCCGCAGGGACCACGCGTCCCGCGTCCAGTAGCACGATGTCGCCGACCGTGAGATCCGATGCATGCACCTCGACGGCCACACCGTCGCGGCGCACGGTGGCGGTCTCGGCCGCCATCTCGCGGAGCGCCTCCATGGCGCGCTCGGCGCGGAACTCCTGGACCACGCCAAGGACGGCGTTGAGGGCAACGATCACGAGGATGGCGATCGTGTCGGCCACCTCGCCGAGTACGCCGGAGATCACGGCGGCACCGAGCAGGAGCAGGATCAGGAAGTCCTTAAACTGGTCGAGGACCATCGCGGGAATCGTGCGCTTCTCACCCTCGGGCAACTCGTTGGGCCCCACCGCTTCCTGACGGCGGGCCACCTCGGCGGCGGTGAGCCCGTCGGGCGTGCTGCCGAGATGAGACAGGACGTCCTCGGGCGGGACGGTGTGCGCGGCCTCGACCACGAATGCGCGATCGATGGACGCGGGATCGAGCGGAGTGCGTTGTGACATGCTTCCTCCAGGGCGTGACGGGTCAGGACACTACGGTTCCTGAAGGTCTCGCACGCGAGGTGTCTCGTTGACAGGGCCGGGGCGGACTCACCCGTGATGACGGCCTGCCTCCCGGTGCGGCACCGGGCAGCTACTCCCCTTCGGGAGGAATGGTAGCGGAAGCGCGGGACGAGCGCGAGGGCGGAGGGGCCGAGCCGGGGCGAGGGCGCAGCCGGAGGTCGGTGGTGAGGAGCCAGCCGGCCGTGCAGGCCGCGCGTGTTTCCGGTGCGTCAGAGTGCCCGGAACGCTTCCTCGCCACGCACCTCGCTGATCGCCAACTCGGCGTCCACGAAGACGGCGCTCGGGATCCACGTGCGGGCCTCGGCGTCGTC
>CAZOSR010000269.1:0-2640 GCA_964582445.1 uncultured Coriobacteriaceae bacterium
CGCCGGCCAGCACCGGCCCCACCCGCACCACCTGTCCCACCCGCAGCGAGCCTGACCGGCAAGGAGAACACAGATGGTCGAGGCAAACGACATCAAGAAGCACACTCGCGTGAACAAGATGCTGCTCGGACCCCTCGAGCGTCCGGCGCTGCAGTGGATGGCCGCACGCGCCCCCGGTTGGGTCACGCCGGACATCCTCACGGGCCTCGGCGTGGTGGGCTCGGTCATGTGCTTCGTCGGCTACTGGCTCTCGGGCCAGAGCGTGTGGTGGCTGTTGCTTGCCTCGGCAGGCTTCTTCGTGAACTGGGTGGGTGACAGCCTCGACGGCACGCTCGCGCGCTACCGCAAGATCGAGCGGCCGCGCTTCGGTTTCTACATCGATCACACCGTGGATGCCGTGACCGAGTTCCTCACGATCATCGGCATCGGCATGTCGCCGTTCCTGCGACTGGATATCGCCGCCTTTGCGATGATCGGCTACCTGCTGATGTCGGTGCACGTCTACATCCGCACCGCCGTGGACGGGGTGTTCAAGATCAGCTTCGGCACGTTCGGCCCCACCGAGATGCGGGTGATCATCGTTGCGGTGAACATCGCTATCATGCTTGCCGAGCAGTGGTTCCTGACTCCGCTCGTGGGTGAACTGCTCCCGTTCGACGTCATCGGGATCGTGCTCGCAGTCGCGCTTTCGGCGGTGTTCGTTGTGACCTCATGGCAGTACGCGGTCAAGCTGGCGAAGGTGGGGGAGTGACCGGCGATGTCGTTGTTCGGTCCTCGGCGTATCGGGCTTGCACTCGGCAGTGGTGCGGCGCGTGGCCTGGCACACATCGGCGTGCTCAAGGTCCTGGAGGCCGAGGGGCTTCGTCCCGACGTGATCGCCGGAACAAGCATGGGGGCGATGATCGGTGCGTTTTACGCAGCTGGCATACCGGTTGATGAGATAGAGCGCATCGCGCTCGAATTCGACGTGCGCGAGGTCACTGGCGTAGGTGAAGTGGCGCTTGCCAAAGGGGCCGTCTTCTCCGGCAGCAAGGTGCAGGAGTTCCTGCGACGGCATCTTCCGGGGACGTTCGAGGAACTGCGAATGCCGTTCGGGTGTGTGGCCACGGACATCACCCGCAATGTACCGGTCCGGTTCACCTCTGGCGATCTCATCGCGGCCGTTCGCGCCAGCGTTTCGGTCCCTCTGGCGTTCATGCCCGTCCGGATGGACGATGCGTTGCTCGTGGACGGCTACGTCTGCGACCCCGTGCCCGTGGAGTTCGCCAGGAGGCTGGGCGGCGAAACCATCGTGGGCGTGGACGTGTGTGGAGCCGGAACCATCGGTCCGCTTCCGGCCGAAGGCGAGATAGGGGCGATCAAGCTCAAGGACCTGGCCGAGGGCGTGAGGAGCGGTTCGATCGATCGCGGGACTACGGGGCTGGATGTGCTGAGCGCGGTCTCGGAGGCGTTTGAGGGACGGCTCGCGAGGCAGGCCCTTCGATTCGCCGATCTGGTCGTCTCCCCTGCGGTGAGCGAACTCACCGGTTTCGACTACGGGCAGGCAGCCCACGCGATCGAAGCGGGTGAGGAGGCCATGCTGGCGGCCCTTCCGCGGCTGCGCCGCAAGGCGCGCAGGCCCGCTCCGTACGATGCCTGATAGAATGCCCTAGGCGACCACGTGCAGTCATCCGTGCTACGGCGCCTACCCCGTCATCTGCTCGCGAAGGAGATCTTGTGCCGTCATCCAGGACAGCTCGCATAGCGCCCGTCGCTCTGATTGCCATCGCCATTGTCGGCTGCGTCATCTCGATACTGAGCATCCCACCAGATGCCAAGCTCGACACGATGGTGCGGTTCGTGATGTTCCACGGTGCGTCGACGTGGGTGAACATGGGGACGTTCACACTCGCCGGGGTCCTCGGCATCGCCTACACCCTCGGGGCGCGTCGACTGCTGTCATGGGGCGAGGCCTTCAGGTGGTTCTCGCTCGCACTGTGGATCGTGAACACCGTGCTCGGGATCCTGTCGATGAAGCTGCTCTGGGGCGGCATCCTCTGGGACGAGCCCCGCTTGCTGATGACCTTCGGTATCCTCGCGGGGTCGATCGTCATTCTCGCCCTGCAACTCATCTTCGACCATCCCAGAATCCCCGCTCTGCTTGACGCTCTGCTTGCGGGGGTGCTGTGGTATCTCGTGCTCATGCTGCCCAACCTCTTCCACCCGGACAGCCCGGTGTTCAACTCGGGAGACCCGGCGTTCATCGTCGGGTTCTTCGGGATGGTGGGGACCATCGCGCTCGCCGCACTGTCGATCGCTACGCTCATCGCGCGCCGGAATGAGAACGGGGGGGCCGATGCTGCTGGCGTACGCCAGCCGGGTCCGTCCCCGGAACCCGCGCTGGTGGGTGCTGTGGAGGAGTCAGCCGGCGAGTAGTGCTCAGGCCTGGAGCACGCCGAGTTCACGCCCTATGCGCCCGAATGCCTCCAGGACGAACTCCATCTGCGCCTCGGTGTGCGTGGCCATGTAGCTCGTGCGGAGGAGCGCACGTCCAGCCGGGACTGCCGGCGGGCGGACGGGGTTCACGAACACGCCTGCTTCCAGCAGTCGGCGCCAGAACTCGAAGACCAGCATCTCATCGCCGAGGATGATCGGGATCAC
>CAZOSR010000270.1:0-2611 GCA_964582445.1 uncultured Coriobacteriaceae bacterium
AGAACCCCGTTCCCCCCAAACCCCCCAGGGCGCGGAAGGGTGGACGCTCCGCATGAATCCAAGCCAGATCACCAAGCTCGCCAAGACCTTCGGCGATGAGCAGGTGCGGACGGCGGCAATCAAGCTCGAGGACGACGAGCGGCAGGGGCTCGTGACGATCAAGAAGAGCTTCCATGCGCTCCTCAAGCATCGCCTCGAGAATCCACCCGCGCCCGAGCAGCGGCGCATGACGCCGGATGGGGTGCCGCTCGATGAGCTCTGACAGCATGCAGGACTTCATAGCCGACAAGCAGGCATGGATCGACCGGATGCGCGAGGAGCAGGAGCAGCGACGCGCTGAGACCATCCGGATCGCCGGGCCGCGCCCGGATGACCGGCCGTGCGAGGCTTGCGGCGAGCTCCTCGAGCCCGTGCTGCTCGATGACCATTGGAGCATCGGGACCGTGTGCGCGGACTGTGCGCGCGAGCGCGAGCGCCGAGAATGGCACCGCTCCCGTCTGCACCTCGGAGCGTTCGAGGAGCGGATGACCTTCGAGGCGTTCACGCCGTCGACCAGCTCGCAGCGCCTCGCACTTGAGGTGGTGCGGGCGGGCGGCTCGGCATGGCTTCACGGTCGCCCGGGGTGCGGCAAGACGCATCTCGTGACTGCCGCCGCAATCGACGCGGTGGGTGCCCACGTCGAACGGTGGGCGGGCCTCGAGCTCATGGCCGCCCTTCGCACCGAAGCGCGCAGCTCCGAGCCAGGCGAGCCCACCATGCACGCCGTCTGCACGTGCGCGCTTCTCGTGCTCGATGACCTGGACGCGCCACGGAACACGGACTTCACGCTCGAGGCGTGGCACCGGATCGCAGACGCCCGGTATCGCGGACACCTCCGAACACTCATCACGAGCAACCTGGACCCGCGCGAGACAGCCGCACGCATCGGTGCACGTGTGCACTCGCGGCTTGTCGGGCTCTGCGAGGTCGTTCACGTCGAAGGGCCGGACGGAAGGCGGGCGCGATGACCACCGCGCAGAAGGCCGCCGGCGCCCTGCTCGACGGTCGAATCCGGGTACTGAAGCGCACCGATGATGGCCTCGCGCTCGAGTGCCAGTCGGCCACGCGCGGCACGTCCTACGTGGCGGCTGTCTACCGTGACGAGATCGGCGTGCGGACCTCCTGCACATGCCCGAACGGTCGCGTTCATCCGGTCCGGCCCCGGTACTGGCACGCCGCCGCCGCGCGTCTGTTATCCGACCTCGGCGAAGGGTCGCACCGGTGACGGCCGTGAGAAACACGACCGGGCAGGCGGGAGCGGCGGAGGGATCGCGGGCTGTGGCGACAGGTGGCAACGCGGCATGGCAGGCATTGAGCGACACGCACACCCGCGACAGCAAGCCGGTGCAGGATGCGACGCCGAGGGCGAAGGCTTGCGACGACTGCCGGTGCCGGTTGTGCTGGACCGTGAGCGGCTTCAACGCCCGGCGCTGCATCGCCTGCACGGAGAGCGGTTGCACGGTGGGCACGCGCCGCTCGCAGTCCTGCGCCGAATGGCTCGATGACGCGCTCCGGGCCGGGACCATCGCCCGCACCGAGCTCACGACGCCGCCCGACCTCGAGGCGCTCCGACGCCTGTATGACGTGGCCGACCTGCCGAGCGCCTATGAACCTCCCGAGCGCCTGCCCGAGCGACTGCACAAGTGGCTTGCGACGTTCACCGAGGATGTCCGCGCCGGTCGCGTCGATCTGCTCGAGGTGATCGACGCCGGACTTGCCGACGCGATGGATGAGGATCTTCCGCTCTGCCCCGGTTGCCGGGATCGGTCGTATTCGCCTGAGCCGGAGAATCGAATCGGCCTCTGCCGCACGTGCGCACTCGGCCGGTTGAAGCGCATGACCGACCAGCGCGTGGCCGAGCTCGAGGCCAAGCGCGAGTACGACGCCGCCAAGCAGCAGTTGAAGCGCCTGCGCGACGCCGAGGCCGTACTTCCCGACCGGCTCAAGACCGGCAGGGACTACGCCGGGCGCGTCAAGTACGTGCGGCCGCGTGACGAGTACGAGCGCGACATCAGCGGCCTGATACCGACCGACACGCCGGTGGGCACCGCGCTCCAGGAGTGCCGCGCGTGCGGCTTCCAGTGGCACTCCAACCGCCCGAGCGGTGGCCTGTGCTCCGAGTGCGCCGAGCGCGCCGAGCAGCGAGACGAGGCGCGAGTGACGGCCGTGATGTGATGAGTTCGACGGGCGCGGCAGGAGCCGACCCGTTCAGAAGCGGCACGAATCGTACGCAGGCAGCGCACCGGCCAGGAGGCCGGGAGCGGTCGGGCAGGAGCTCGGCGCCAGATGTGAGCGAGGCAGTGCCGGACCCGAACCCGTACACGAATAGGAGGCCCCCGTGGCCAGTTCAATTGAGCTTTGGAATGAGATTCGCAAGCTCCAGGACCAGCAGGCCGCCGTGCCGCAGAGCGCACGCGATCGTGAAGAGCGCATCTTCCGTCTCGACGGTCGCATTGAGGAGCTGCAGAACCGCCTCAGCGCCACGCTTGCCGCCGAGGACAACGCCCGCGTCATGCCTGATGGCACGCTCGTGTCGCTCAGCGACCCGCAGAACATCACCACGCAGGCGCTC
>CAZOSR010000271.1:0-2594 GCA_964582445.1 uncultured Coriobacteriaceae bacterium
GCTTCCTCGAGCTGCGGCCCCCGGCCGGCCGCCTGAGCATCGTGTCGCAGTCGGGTAACATCGGCGTGCAGCTGGTGACCAGGGCCGAGCGGCGCGGCATCGGCATCGACGCGTACGTGAGCGTGGGGAACCAGGCGAGCACGAGCGCGCTCGACGTGCTCGACGCGCTGGGCGATGATCCCAAGACCGCCGCGGCGCTCGTCTATCTGGAAGGCGTTGGCGATGGGCGGCACTTCTTCGACGTGGCGCGGCGCATCACGCCCAAGAAGCCGGTGGTCGTGCTCCGGGGCGGCCTGACCGAGCTCGGGGTCCGAGCAGCTGTGTCACACACTGGCGCGATGGCAGGCGCGGCGGAGGTCTTCATGGCGGCGGCCCACCAGGCGGGATGCCTGGTGCGTACCGGTCCCGACGAGAGCCTGGACGTGGCGATGTGCCTCACGGCACTCCCGCTCCCCAAGGGACGCCGCGTTGCGGTCATGACGCTCGGCGGCGGATGGGGCGTGCTGGCGGCCGACGAAGTGGCCCGCGCCGGCCTCGAGCTTGCGCCGCTCACGCCGCAGGTCTTCGCCGAGTTGGACACTTTGCTGCCCGGCTACTGGAGCCGCAACAACCCCATCGACCTCGTGGCGGCCATCGGCTCCGACCTCGCGCAACGTGCGCTCACGGTGCTCGTGGAGAGCGAGGCGGTGGACGCCGTGGCGGTCCTCGGCATCCTCAACAGTCCGTCCACCGGAGCGGTGGCCGATGAGGCGCTGCTGGTGGATGGCCCGGGCGGTCCGTGCCGGGGCAGATTCAATGCCGAGGAGACCTCGTTCCTGATGCGCGTGACCGAGCTGATGGAGCGCACCGGCAAGCCGATCATCAACGTGCCGCTGCGTCCCCTGGAGACCGCTACCTTCCACGGCAGCGGCCGGTACGATGCCGTGATCGTGTACTCGCCGGTGGCGGCGATCCGCGCGTTCTCGGCACTGGCGTGGTATCGGGAGTACGTGGACGGGCGTGCGGGATAGCGTTACGCCCCGGCCCGCCCCTCGGCGATCGTGAACAGCTCCTCGTCGCCCACGGCGTCGAGCGCCCAGTCGTCACGCGCGGTGGCGTTGTCCGTTGCCGTGATCACGAGCCGCGCGCCTGGCGTCTCCCAGACGGTCACTCCCGGCCCCAGCTTCTCCACGAAGGTGAGTCGGGCGGGGTTCGCGAAGCGAGCGCGTGTGAGTCCCTGGACGGTGTCGGCCAGGCACCGCGACCCCTCCACCGTCACGAGCAGGTCCGGCGAGGTGAGCTTGCCGATGCGTTCCTCGGCCGACAGCGCCATGCGCGATCCGAGGTAGAGGTCCGCGCAGAGCTCGAGGTGGTGCTGGCGGGCGAGTCGCACGAGGTCCGCATAGCGGGGCCCGCGCTCGGGGGGCCGCAGCACGGGCGCCTTGGGCGAGAAGACGCAGTCGCGCTCGAAGTACGACTTGATGTCGAGCACGGGCGTGCCGTCCACCGCGTCAAGGCCCTCCACGTACAGCGTGGAGCCCTCCACCCGTACAAGCTCCACCAGCGAGAGTGCGATCGGGTTGGGGCGCCGGTTGGCCCGCAGACCGAAGACGCCATACGTGGGCGCGTCGGGGTCCAGGCGGCCGGGAGTCACCTGGAGCGTCTCGCGGTCGCTCAGATGGAACCAGGTGAGTATCCAGAGATGCGAGTGCTTCTCGATGTTGAGCAGGGCGTCGGTGTAGCGGGGGTCGAGCTCGATCGTGGCCGCAACACCTCCGCGAACCATCTTCTTGGGGTCGGTCACGGGCGAGTGAACCCGACCGATAGGGGTCAGCGCGGGGATCACGTGAGTCTCGTGCTGGCGATCGATGCTCTCAGGACACATCCGTCTCACTCCTCTGCAAGTGCGAGATCAACGGCCGCGCGAGCGTGCAGCGCCCCGGTGTCGAACAACGGCAGCGACGAGTCTTCCTGCCGTACGAGCAGCGGGATCTCAGTACAGCCGAGGATCACGCCCTGCGCACCGGCATCGGCGAGCCGGTCGATGATCGCGCTGAATGCCGCCCGCGACCGTTCGCTGATCACACCCAGGGTGAGCTCCTCGTAGATCACGCGGTGGACCTCGGCGCGGTCGTTCTCGGCCGGGGTGACCACGGCAACGCCGTGGCGTTCTGCCAGGCGCGCGCGGTAGAAGTCGCGTTCCATCGTGAATCGCGTGCCGAGAAGCCCCACTGCGGTGAGCCCGGCCGCGCGGATCGCCTCGCCGGTGGGATCGGCGATATGGATGAACGGCACCGTGATAGCGGCTTCGATCGCGTATGCCACTTCGTGCATGGTGTTGGTGGCGAGCAGCACCACATCCGCACCCGCCGCTTGAAGCGAGCGCGCCGCGTGCGCCATGAGCGCGCCGGCTTCGTTCCACGCACCGCTGGCCTGCATGCGCTCGACCTCGGCGAAGTCGACGCTGTAGAGCACCACCTTGGCCGAGTGGAGCCCGCCGAGACGGCGCTTCACGAGCTCGTTGAGGTCGCGGTAGTAGGGGACTGTGGACTCCCAGCTCATGCCGCCGATGATGCCGATGGTCTTCATGGTGCCGCTCCCGTCGCTGCAGTCGC
>CAZOSR010000272.1:0-2584 GCA_964582445.1 uncultured Coriobacteriaceae bacterium
GGTCACAGCGGAGGTCGAAGATGCGGCAGTTGTACGAACTGAGGCTCCGGGCGAGGGGCAGAGCGATGAGATCTCGGTCGTGTCCCCTACGGCGGCAGGCGAGGATATCGGGCAGGACATCGCTCCGGAGATGGCCTACGAGCCGACGGGTGAGCTTGACCTGTCGGAGTACACCTGCAACGACTGCGTGTACTCGAACACCTGTCCGAAGGTGGGGGAGGTCACGCCGGCCGACTGCGGCACCTTCCAGTGGCGCTCATCCTGACCACAATAACTAGGTGACAGAAACGGCCCGTCTACCATATAGTGTAGACGGGCCGTTTCTCATCGGGAGGGTTCATGGCGCGCGACGACCGTTCGACGTATCCATTCACCGCGATCGTCGGACAAGACACCCTCAAGACCGCGCTGCTCATCAATGCGGTCGATCCTCGTGTGGGCGGGGTACTGATCCGCGGGCAGAAGGGCACAGCCAAGTCGACTGCGGTCCGCGGGTTGCGGTGGGTGCTCCCCGAGATCGAGGTGGTGGACGGATGCCGCTTCGGCTGCCACCCGCACACACGGTCAGGGTTGTGCGATGAATGCCGTGAGCGCCGGGCATCCGGTTCGCTTCCCAGCGTGAAGCGCCGTCCGGCGCTCGTGGACCTGCCAGTCTCGGCTACTGAAGACCGCGTTGTCGGCACAATCGACCTTGAGCACGCGCTGAAGCACGGCGAACGGCGGTTCGAGGCGGGGTTGCTCGCCGATGCGAACCGCGGACTGCTGTACGTCGATGAGGTGAACCTGCTGGACGACCACCTCGTCGACACCCTGCTCGACTCGGCGGCGATGGGTGTGAACGTTGTCGAACGTGAGGGCGTCCGATTCCAGCACCCTGCACGATTCGTGCTCGTTGGAACGATGAACCCCGAGGAGGGTGAGATCCGACCCCAGCTGCTCGACCGGTTCGGTCTTTGCGTGGATATCGAGGGAATCTCCGAAACCGCGGATCGTGTGGAGATCCTGAAGCGTCGCCGTGCGTTCGAGGACGATCCCGATGGATTCGCCCGGCAGTGGCGTGCGCCTCAGCAGGCGCTCGAGGAGCGGCTGCGGAACGCATCCCGGACGATCGCCGATGTCGAGCTGGATGATGAGCTGCTGTACCTGATCGCCTCGGTCTGTGCGTCGATGGGCGTAGACGGTCACCGTGCCGATCTCGTCATGGGACGTGCCGCTGCCGCGTATGCGGTCCTGCAGGGGCGGCGCGAAGTCACCGCTGCCGACATCCGTGAGGTCGCGCCGATGGTGCTTGCCCATCGGATGCGCAAGACACCCTTCGAGGACCGGTCGTACGACCAGGAGCGGCTGGAGCAGTTGCTCGGCGCATCCGCGGGCTCGATCGAGCAGGGGGGTACCGAGGAGCAGCCCGGTGGTGGCATGAGTGACGGCATCGCCGTGCTCGATAGTGCGCGCGAGGAGACTGCAGCCGAACCGGAGCATGGGACCCGCGTAGCGGCGGATCTGGTTGTAGGCATGGACAACGTTCGGCGGTCCCATGGGGGGCGCCGCCAGGAGACAGCTACGGATGATCGCTCCGGTCGATATGTGCGCGCAGAGGTACCGCGTCCGGGTGCGTCGGTCGATCTTGCGCTCGACGCGTCGATACGCGCAGCCGCGCCGTATCAGTCGGCGCGTGAGAGCGACCTTGCCATCTCGATCCAGCCGCAGGACATGCGGACCAAGGTGCGGAAGCGGCGTGTGGGCGCATCGATCGTGTTCTGTGTGGACGCGAGCGGATCGATGGGCGCCACCAATCGCATGGAGGCCGCCAAGTCGGCTGTGCTCGAGCTTCTGATCGACGCGTACCAACGCCGGGACCGTGTCGGCCTGGTGGCTTTCAGGGGAGAGTCAGCCGAAGTCGTGCTCCAGCCGACGGGAAGCGTGGAGCTCGCCCAGATGAAGCTCCGGTCGCTGCCCACAGGTGGTGCGACGCCGATTGCGCACGGCATCCTGAAATCCCTGGACGTGCTCTCAGCGGAGATCAGGCGCGACGACAGCATCGTCCCCTGGCTCGTCCTGCTCACTGACGGGCGGGCCAATGTCGGCATCGCTGATGGGCTGGGGAGCGATGACGCCCGCACGGCAGCGGCGCGGGTCAAGGACACCGCGATCCACACGCTCGTGATCGACACGTCCGGTCCTGGGTCGGGTATGGCGGCCCGTGAGCTTGCACGAGTGGCCGGAGGCGAGTACGTGCGAATCGGCGAGCCCGAGGGTCAGGCCGTAGCCGGTGCCGTGCGCGATCGGCTGAGTGCCTGACACCTGTGCGATTGGGTGGGAGTGGGCCTGTAAGCCGGATTCTGTCGCGTGCGACCATCTATCTGGGACCGCCGTCGCCGGCGGCCTCGAGCGGGCGTACCCGAGCGATGACCGGGCCAGCCGTGACCGCTCCTATTCGCCCTTGCTCCGGATGGGGTTTGCCAAGCCGTCACGTTGCCGTGACGCTGGTGCGCTCTTACCGCACCGTTTCAGCTCTCCTCGGAGTCTCCTCCGGGGGTCTTCTTTTCTGTGGCACTTTCCGTCGGCTCGCGCCGCCCTGCCGTTA
>CAZOSR010000273.1:0-2570 GCA_964582445.1 uncultured Coriobacteriaceae bacterium
TCGAAATGCGACACGCATTCGGGCCCCACCTCGTAGCAACACGAGCCTATGTGAGGGCCGACGAACGCCGTCAAATCCTCACTGCCAGGAAGTGCGCGAAGCTCTGCAGCAGCCCGACCGACGATGCCTGCCGCCACGCCGCGCCAGCCTGCGTGCACCACTGACACGGCGGGAATCGAAGGCCGCACCAGGATCACTGGCACGCAGTCCGCGTACATCATGAGCAGCGGCACTCCGAGTTCTGTCGTCCACAGCGCGTCGGTTGCAGAGATGGCCTTCGGCGCTTCCGGGCGGGAAACGAACGCACCGCAGCCTGCCTCCAAGCGTCCCACCCTCGCGACGCTTGTGCCGTGGACCTGGACGGCGGTGGTGACCTGGCCACGGAGCGCACCGATGCCGATCGACTCACACAACAGGTCGCGGTTGCGGTCGACCCGCACCGGGTCGTCCCCTACGTGTCCGGCAAGATCGAGCGAGTCCCATGGTGCATCGCTCACCCCGCCTGTACGCTCGGAAAACGCGACGCCAACACCGCACGTCTTGAAGAGCGACGGCACCGTATGTATCGCCACTCCACTCAGCTCGACCCGCTCGAACACGAAGCACTCCTCCTCTTCCTCAGCAGCTGGGCATGGGCGGCGGAATACTGGTCAAAGACCGGACTATCCGTCACACTCTACAGCAGGGAACGGGCTCCATGCCCTCCCCCCATCATCTATGACTGCTCGCCAAGGGGGGTGATGCAAATGAAGCGGTCATTCTCGCTTACCGCGGCGCTCAGCACTGCTGCCCTGACGATCATGACAGCGGCCCCCGCGTTCGCCGAAGAGTACTACTACGACGGCGGTGAAGCCGCTGGCGGTGCCATCGCCTGTGGCGTGTGGGCGTGCATCATGATCCCGACCGTCTTGCTGGGCGTGTTCAACATCTGGATGCTGATCGACGCCATCATGCGCCAGGAGCACGAGTACCCCAACTCCACGGGCAACAGCAAGCTGATCTGGATCCTGCTGCTCGTCTTCGTGGGGCTCATCGCTGCGGTGGTCTACTACTTCATGGTGTTCAAGAAGATCAAGCGTGGTAAGGGTTCCCAGCCGCCGATGGCGGCCCCGACGGGCGGCTACCAGCCCCCGGCACCCCCGCAGCCGGTTGCGCCTGCGCCTCCTGCGGCTCCCATGCCTCCTTCACCACCCGCACCACCGTCAGCTCCTCAGGCGCCTCCGGCTCCGCCGATGGCACCTCCTGCACCACCTGCTCCACCCGCTCCCCCGGCACCTCCGGCGGAGTAGCGTCACGGGCATTGGGCGAGTCCGATGCCTACGGCGACAGGGTGATGCGATCGAAGGGCCCCTTCCGGTAATCGGAGGGGGCCCTTTCACACCACACGCACGAAGAAGCGGTCGTGTGACAAGTGCTCGACTCGTCACACGACCGCCAAGATGGTCGTAACCGCACGGCCGCCACGTGCGGCCAGTGATACCCCTAGAAGCTGCGGCGCTTCAGGAACGCGGGTATGTCCAATTCATCCTCTTCAACACTCGATGGAAGATCGAACGTTGGTATGCGCGGACCCTCGTCTTCCTTTAGCGCGTTCTCGAACTCCATTGCCTCTTGCCGCTTTCTCGCACCGAAACCTGTGGCGATCACCGTGACTCTGATCGAATCATCCATCGAGTCGTCGATGACGGCACCGAAGATGATGTTCGCGTCTGCATGCGCGGCCGCCTGGACGACCTCGGCAGCCTCGTTTACCTCGAACAGGCCAAGATCGCTTCCACCGGAGATCGAAAGCAACACGCCGTTCGCGCCTTCGATACTCGACTCGAGCAGCGGGCTGGCAATCGCTGCCTTCGCTGCCTCGTGAGCGCGGTTGTCACCAGTGGCGACCCCGATACCCATGAGAGCTGTGCCGGCATCCTTCATGATCGTGCGCACATCGGCGAAGTCGAGATTGATCAGACCAGGGACCGTGATGAGGTCGGTGATCCCCTGGCAGCCCTGCCGGAGGACATCGTCCGCGATGCGGAACGCATCAAGGATCGACGTCTTCTTCTCAGCAACCTGCAGCAGCCGATCGTTGGGAATGATGATGAGCGTGTCCACATGCTCACGCAGACGTTTGATGCCCTCTTCCGCCTGGATCGCACGCTTCCGTCCCTCGAACGCGAAGGGACGCGTGACTACCGCTACCGTCAGGGCCCCGATCTCTTCCTTCGCAATCTGGGCGATCACCGGTGCCGCACCGGTACCAGTGCCTCCACCCTCACCAGCGGTGATGAAGACCATGTCTGCGCCCTGCAGCGCTTCCTTGATCTCGGCACGATTCTCCTCGGCCGCGTTCAGGCCCACATCTGGATCCGCGCCTGCTCCGAGGCCCTTGGTCAGGCCAACGCCGATATGCACGGTGTAGTCCGCGTCAGACATCAAGAGCGCCTGCATATCCGTGTTGACCGCGATGAACTCGACGCCCTTCACCCCGGCCTCCACCATGCGGTTGACCGCGTTGGTGCCGCCGCCACCCACGCCGACGACCTTGATCACCGCCAGGTAGTTCGCCCCCGTCTCAAGCA
>CAZOSR010000274.1:0-2569 GCA_964582445.1 uncultured Coriobacteriaceae bacterium
TGCACCACCTGCGAGCGGCGCCGGAGACTCGATGTGCCGAGTCTGGCACCCTGCGGCAGGGTCGTGAGGTCGTAGCCGGCGCCGGAGACCATCGCGTCACGCGGATCCACTCGCTCCGGCATGGCCGCGATGACGCAGCCGTCCGGAAGCTCAGTGGGCACGTCCTTCATCGAATGCACACACAGATCGACCGTGCCCGCCAGGAGCTCCACCTCGAGCTCCTTGGTGAAGAGACCCTTGCCGCCCACTTTCGCAAGCGGGACATCGAGGATCTTGTCGCCGGTCGTCTTGATGATCTTGAGGCTCACCGGGAGTCCGGTGACTTCCTCGAGTCTCGCCTTGACGTACTCTGATTGCCACAGCGCAAGCTTGCTGCCTCGCGTGCCGATGACCAGTTCTCTACGCTCCACAGTCGCCGATGCCCTCCCCTGTCTCTGTCTGTCGATCCACGATCTCGCGCGCGCGCAGGTTGAGCAGGTTGCGGAATGCGCCGGGACCTTGTCTGTCGTCCGAGTCATCAAGCCCGTAGAGCATGCGGGCGGCCTCTACGTACTGCAATCCGTCCTTGCCTGACGAAAGCTTCTTCAGCCGCGCCGTGGGACCGTGCAGCATCTTGTTTACGATCGCGCAGCTCAGCGCCTCAACCGTCTTGCGTTCCTTATCGGATAGGTCGAGCCGCTTCAGCGCTTTGTCGAGCTCCATCTGGCGGATGACCTCGGCCTTGGCGCGGATCGCGGTGACTGTCGGCACTACTTCCATCGACTCCGCCCAGCCGTAGAAGGCAGCGATCTCCTCGTCGATGATCGTCTCGGCGCGACGCGCCTCGGCCATCCGCTCTTCAAGGTTGGCCTCCACAACGCCGTTGAGATTATCGATGTCGTACAGGAACACGCCGGAGAGGTCGTTCACGGCCGGGTCGATATCGCGTGGCACCGCGATATCGATGAGGAAGAGCGGTGCCGAGCGGTGCTTCGTGACGGGTGCGAGCGCGCTCTTGGTGATGACGTACTCGGTAGCCGCCGTGGATGAGATCACGATATCCGCATCCCGGATGCTGTCGTAGAAAGCCTCGTACGATACCGCCGTGCCATCGAAGCGGGCAGCCATCTCCTCCGCGCGCGAGAAGGTGCGGTTGGCCACGACCACCCCCGTGACCCCGTTGGCCACGAGATGCCGCAACGTGAGCTCGCTCATCTCGCCGGCGCCAAGAACAAGCACCGTGCGACCGTCGAGAGTGTCGAAGACCTTCTTGGCGAGTTCCACGGCTGCATAGCTGATAGAGACCGCCGACTCTCCGATCGCCGTCTCAGTCCGCACGCGCTTGCCCACTTCGAAGCTCTGACGGAAGAGTTTGTTGAACGCCTTGCCGGTCGAGCCCGCTTCAAGCGCATATTCGTAGGCGGTCTTGGCCTGGCCGAGTATCTGCGCCTCGCCCACGACCATCGAGTCGAGTGACGCCACGACTCTGAACAGGTGCCTCACGACGGCCTCACCCGTGACGAAGTACAGGTAGCGGGTGAGCTCCTGCGCATCGAGGTCATGGTAGTCCGAGAGAAACGCGATCACGGCGTCAACCCCGGCATCATTGTCCGAGGCGACCGCGTACACCTCCGTACGATTGCACGTGGAGAGGATCACCGCTTCGGAGATGCACGATGAGCACTTGAGCGCGGAGAGCGCGTGCGCCTGCACGTCAGCAGGAAACGTGAGCTTCTCGCGAATCGCAACGGGTGCTGTCTTGTGGCTGAGACCGACCAGTACGAGGTGCATTACGAGCGGATCGCCTCCGGGGGTAGAACGAGGGCCGATGATGGCACGCGCGTGACGCGCGCAAAGGGACTGGGACGCCCCCGCCGGAACGGTGCGTTGTTGTTCAGGCAAGCAGGCCCGGCGGGGGCGATGTGGCAGTGCGGACGCACCGCCTGCACGCGCCTGAACGTCACCACGGAAGTACATGCCACCGAGCGGGAATCCCGCGGACGCACGTCAGTCGATCGCATCGGCGGACACCCCCTCGCGGCGAGCGGCCGACACACGATCGTCAAAGACCCGGTGGAACAACTCGGGCCAGATGCCTTCGGCACGATAGAGAATGCGGTTGGACAATCCGTGCAAGACAAGGAACCGCCCACGCTCGATCGCGCGGAGGAACCCAGCCGCGGCGACCGACGGAGGAATCGTCTTCGCGATCCCGTTGATCGCGGCGGTCTCACGCGGCTCGGTCGCGATCTCGCGGGCGTACCCTGGGGTGTCCATGTTCGGCGGACATGCGAGAGTCACGCCAACGCCGTGCGGCTTGAGCTCACTCCGGAGCACCTCGGCAAACCCTGTGACACCGAATTTGGATGCGCTGTAGCCAGCGTACCCGTACACGCCGACCAGGCCACCCATCGAGGACACCAGGCCGATGTGACCGGACCCGCGCTCGATCATCGATGACGCGACTGCCCGGACGGCGTAGATCGTGCCGAGAAGGTTCACGTCGATATGACGGACGAGGTCATCGATCTCGGTCTCCACGAACCGCTGCGGTTCGCAGAATCCAGCACAGGTGAGGAGCACGTCCACG
>CAZOSR010000275.1:0-2556 GCA_964582445.1 uncultured Coriobacteriaceae bacterium
CTGATGTGGGCTCTGAGGAGATGTTCTCGTGGACGCCGTGGAGCGACGAGACCGTGTACCTGGACGTGTATGCGGTCAGTGGGACCGGCGCGTATACCGTCACGTGGCAGATCCAGGCCAAGGCCGCAGACGACGACGTGCCGGGTGTGCCGATACCGGCCTCGCCGATCGAAGACTTCGTCGACCGCGGCACCGATACTGCCGACGTGTTCGCGGTAACGCTCGCGGCCGGTGAACTGATTGGGGCTGAGCTTCTTGGCGAGAGCGGCGACTTCGACCTCGAGTTGTATGCCCCCGCAACGCCCTCGATCTGGGATGGAAGCACGTGGGTGCTGGAAGGCTCGTATGGCGATGAAGCAGCCGAGTCCATCAGCCATGTCGCGGCCGCCGCGGGAACCTACTACCTGGTAGTCACTGCGTTCGACGGTGGTGACGATTACACCCTGACCTGGGGTACACATGTCGCCGAAGCGGATGACGATGTCCCCGGGGTGCCGCTGCCGGCGTCGCCCGTGATCGGCTCCATGAGCGTGTCCGACCCCGACGATGTCTACTCCATTGAGTTGCAGGGAGGGCAGACGTTCGTGGTGAGCATGACCGGCCCACCCGAGGCGGAAGCCGACTTCGACCTCTATCTCTACCCGCCGGGAACGGGGTCCGTGTCGGCTGATCCCAACGTTGCGAGCTCAACTCACTCGGACTCAGCTGAATCGATCACCTACGTTGCGGCACAGAACGGAACGTACTACGTCGACGTATGCCGATATGGCGGCGCAGGCACCTATACCCTCACCTGGAGCATCGATGGGGAGTCACCCGGAGTCGGCGTCATCGCCGTGGCTGGCACCGACAGGATCGGGACAGCGATCGAGGGCTCCAAACTCGCATACCCCACCGGCGCTGACACGGTCGTGATCGCAACGGCCTTGAACTGGCCGGATGCGCTTGGCGGCAGCGCGCTCGCCGGTGTGCTCGACGCGCCGATCCTCCTCACCTACCCCGGCGCCCTCCCCTCCACGGTTCTTGACGAGATCAGGCGGCTCGGTGCAGATGAGGCCGTGATCCTTGGCGGCGAGGGGGCCGTCAGTCTGACCGTCGAGACAGCCCTCAAGAACGAGCTCGGCACAGCTCCGGGCATCGTGACCCGCATAGCGGGTGGCAACCGCTACACGACTGCCGATGCGGTGGCAACAGAAGTGATGGACATCCTGGGAGCCGCCTACGACGGAGTCGCGCTCGTGGCGACCGGCGGCGACTTCCCGGACGCGCTCGCCGCGGCACCGCTGGCTGCCGCCAACGGCTGGCCTCTGTTCCTCGCCAATCCGGCAAGCGGCTTGTCAGCCGCGAGCAAGGCCGCGATGAGCCGCGTGGAGAGCGTCCTTATCCTCGGCGGCACGGGAGCGGTCAGCGTGGCCACTGAGAGCTATCTGAACACGACCTACGGTGACGCTGACGTAGACCGCCTGGCCGGTGGCAACAGATACTCGACTGCGGTGGACATAGCATCCTATGGGGTCACCCACGCCGGTCTCTCATGGGACCGGGTGGGGATCGCCACGGGTGAGAACTACCCCGACGCCCTTGCCGGTGGAGTGCTCCAGGGCAAGGTCGGCAGCGTGATGCTGCTCACGCCTTCGACCACACTCAGCCTGGATGCTGCTGCAGCCCTCACAACACACAAGGGCGAGATCAACACGGTCACGTTCTTCGGTGGTGAGGGTGCCGTGTATCCGGCGGTGAGAACGGCCGTCAGCGCACAGCTGGAGTAGAGCGCACTGCAGCGGGTCGGCGCTGACGATCCGCGTGTGTGTATGGGACCCGCCTTCCTGGCAGGAGGCGGGTCCCGCACTTCGGTGGCGCCCGCCTGAATACGACCCCCGCAGACCGCCCCCGTGGTTACGGGGTACAATGGGCGAGCGCCTCAGGGGTATGTGATTCGTCGTCCGAAAGGGCTTGCATGGACATCTTTCAGAAGGCATGGGAGTACACCGACGCGCGGTTGGCGCGGGAATCTGGATACTACCCGTACTTCCGCGTGATCAAGTCCGAGTCAGACTCAAGCGTCGTCGTTGACGGCCGAGAGCTCGTGATGCTCGGCTCCAACAACTACCTCGGCCTGACCACCCACCCGCACGTGCGTGAGCGGGCTGCCGAAGCGCTTGCGGCGTACGGCACGTCGTGCACGGGATCGCGGCTGCTCAACGGCAACCTCGACATCCATGAGGAGCTCGAGGAGCGACTGGCGCGGTTCGTGGGCAAGGAACGGGCACTGGTGTTCTCCACCGGCTTTGGCGCCAACATCGGCACGATCTCGGCGATCGCGGGCCGACACGACACCGTGGTGATCGACAAGGACGACCACGCGAGCATCTACGATGGCTGCAAGCTCAGCTACGCCAAGGTGGAGCGCTTCGACCACAACAGCGTTGACGGGCTCCGGGCGGCGCTGGACCGCGCCTCGCACAACGCCAACGGCAACGGCGGCACGCTCGTGGTGGTGGACGGCGTGTTCTCGATGGAAGGCGATATCGCGCCCCTGCCCGAGATGCTGCCGGT
>CAZOSR010000276.1:0-2547 GCA_964582445.1 uncultured Coriobacteriaceae bacterium
TCCAGATACTGGAGAACGTCGGCATGACGGTGGGTATGATGCCTATTACAGGCATTCCGTTGCCGTTCATGAGTTTTGGCAGCTCGGCGATGGTCACCAATCTGGGTGCGGTCGGCCTGCTGCTGTCAGTCTGGTCACGGCGTTACGGCGCGGGATCATGACGGGAGGAGATACGGATCATGGCTCTACCACGACCCGGTATGGGACTTCCGATCGATGTGCGTGACGTCACCAAGTCAGGCACCCGGTACACCGAGGAGCGCGAACTCCCCGTGCGCATCGGGGTGTATGTCGAGGTCGACGCACCTGACGCCCTCATAGATGTCGTACGCGACAACCTGCGTCCCCGCACGGCGAGGGCGATGCTGCAGATCGAGGTAGCCGAGCTCGGTCAGACGCCGCCGATGGAGCAGCTCACCGACGTGGTGATCGCCGTTGCCGGTACCGGCAACGTCGGACTGCGTCAGGCGGTCGCGTCGGTTCGACAGCAGCGCGTCCCGCTTGTGGTGATAGGGCTTGGTGACGGTGTGCGGGACCGAGAGCTTGCCGACGCACTCGGTCAGCCCACCGGTGACGTGCTCGTCAGCTACGATCCTGCCGAGGTCGTGAGCCGCCTCGGCGGGTGGCTCACGGATGCGCTTGGAAGCAAACGTCTCGCGTTGGCCCACAACTTCGCGTTCATGCGCCGGGCGGTGGCAGAGGATGCGGTCAAGACGACCGCGTGGCAGAACGCGCTGGTGGGTGCGGTGACGCCCATTGCGGGCGCGGACATGCCGATCATGACCGCCAACCAGGCGAAGATGCTCCTGCAGATCGCTGCGGCGTACGGCGAGCCACTCGGCATGGAGCGCATCAAGGAGTTGCTGGCGATCGTCGGCGGCGGATACCTGATGCGGGCCGTTGCCCGTCAGGCACTCACACTCGTGCCAGTGCTCGGGTGGGCCATCAAAGGCGGTGTCGGTTACACGGGAACGCTCGCGATGGGCAAGACGGCGGTCCAGTACTTCGAGGAGGGCAACGACCTCGGTCAGGTGCTCGCCCACTTCCGCGGGATGATTGCCGAGGCAGCGGCAAAGCGGCCGCGCAGAGCGCGCCGCACGGTAGCCGAACTGCCCGCGGCCCCTCAGGGGGTACCGGGTGACGGCGGCCAGCGTGCCGAATGACCTCTGGCCGCAGGTGGAGCGGCTACTGCCGTACGTAGAGCGTCCATCGCGCTACATCGATCACGAATGGGGTGCGCACCGGCGCGATGACGCGGCATACCGGGTGGCGCTGATGTACCCGGATGCGTATGAAGTAGGGATGGCCAACCAGGCGCTCCAGGTACTCGCGGACCGGCTGCGGTGTCTCGATGATGTGTCCACGGAGCGTGTCTTCCTGCCGTGGGTCGACATGTCTGCGGCCATGCGCGCGGCAGGCATTCCCTTGTTCACGCTGGAATCGTGTTCTCCCGTGGCGGACGTCGATCTGCTCGGTATCACGCTTTCCAACGAACTGACTTACAGCAATGTGCTCGAGGCGCTTGATCTTGCTGGCATTCCGCTCAGGGCGGCGGATCGCTGCGATAGCGACCCCCTCGTGATCGGTGGTGGTCCGAGCGCGCACAATCCTGAACCGATGGCGGCGTTCTTCGACGCGATCCTCATCGGAGACGGCGAGGAAGCGATACATGAGATCGTCGCGGCCCATCGCGCTTCGATCGCGAGTGGGGCGGGCCGTGAGGAGTGTCTGAACAGGCTCGCCGGCATCGAGGGTGTCTACGTGCCCTCCCTCTACTCGTCCGGTCCCGATGGACGCATGGCGGCATCGCATCCCGCGCCCGTGCGCGTGCGCCGTCGCGTACTAGCGGACCTGGACGCCTACCGTGCGCCCGTGTGCCCGGTGGTTCCGTATGCCGACGTGGTGCATGATCGGGCAACCGTCGAGGTGCTGCGCGGCTGCTCGCGCGGTTGCAGGTTCTGCCAGGCTGGCATGGTCTACCGGCCGGTCCGGGAACGGTCGGCGGACTCGATCGTCCGCGATGCTATCGAAGGGCTTGCGTGCACGGGCTACGAGGAGCTGTCGCTGACGTCGCTCTCCACGGCAGACCATTCGCAGCTCGAGGCCGTGCTCAGGAGGCTGGTTGCGAGACTTGAGGGGACGGGAACCGCGATCTCCGTGCCCTCGCTCCGCCTGGATTCCTTCACGGTCCCGCTGGCGCGACTTCTGGGTGACGGCCGCAAGAGCGGGCTTACGTTCGCACCGGAGGCTGGGTCGCAGCGGTTGCGTGATGCCATCAACAAGAACATCACCGAGGAGGAGATCCTCACGGCGGTGGATCAGGCGTTCGCGGCCGGATGGCGGCGGGTGAAGCTCTACTTCATGATCGGCCTTCCGACTGAGACGGATGATGACGTGCGTGCCATCGGCTCGCTGGTCGAGCGTGTGCTTCACGCCGCACGCGAGGCCACGCCCAGAGCCGAGCGTGGTGGTCTTCGCGTGGCCGTTTCCGCATCGACCTTCGTTCCCAAAGCCCACACCCCGTTCCAGTGGGACGGCCAGGTTCCG
>CAZOSR010000277.1:0-2525 GCA_964582445.1 uncultured Coriobacteriaceae bacterium
GCTTCGAGCGACGCGCGTGCGGCATCCACCCCGATACCCACGTCGCCGGCAGCCACACTGGTAGGCGCGAACCCCTGGCCGAGCAGTCTCGGAGGCTCAGGCGATCCCCCGGCAAGGCCATCGAACGCCGACACGACTGTCGTGGTGGAGCCGATCTCGGCAACCAGGGCGTCTGTGGGCCGCGCGGCGCTCATTCAACCTTCCTCTCGGTCGGACCGGGAACGCTTACTCGGAGCGTACTCGAATCCGGCCGGATGTGTGACATCTACCCCGGCACGATCACCCGCACACCGTCTACCTCGGCGAGGGTGACCGGCACACCGTAGACCTGCGAGACGCTCTCGGGCGTGATGACCTCCGGCCCGCCGCACGCGTGCACCCGCCCCTCGGCAAGCAGGCAGAACCTGTCGGCGAAGCGGAGCGCGAGGTTGAGGTCGTGCATCACGGCGATCACGGCCACGCCCTGGGCCGAGGTGACGCGCTTGACGGTGGCGAGCACGTCCAGCTGGTTACGCAGATCCAGGCTCGAGGTGGGCTCGTCGAGCAGGAGGACACGCGGTTCCTGGGCGAGCGCGCGCGCGATCACCGTCTTCTGGAGCTCGCCGCCAGAGAGTTCGTCGATCGGGCGCATCGCAAGGTCCTCGAGGCCCAACTCGGCTAGCACGCGTTCCACCACGTGGTGGTCGTCGTGCGAGGCGCTCCACGTGATGTGCGGCGTGCGCCCCACCAGCACCGCGTCGTACACGGTCATGTGGCTCGTCTCGGCCCGCTGCGGAACGTGGCCGATGCAACGCGCGCGCTCGCTGCCGCGCAGCGCGTGCACGTCGCGCTCATCCAGGTAGACCGCTCCTGCATGGGGGCGGACGATCCGCATGATGCAACGGAGCAGCGTGGACTTGCCGGCACCGTTGTTGCCAAGCACAGCTAGAAACTCGCCGGGGTCCACGGAGAAGTCCACGCCGTCGAGCACGGGAGCGCTGCGGTACGCGAACGTGACGCCCTCCACCCGGAGCATCATGCCGACCGCCTCCTCGCCACCAGCAGGTACAGGAAGAGGGGTGCGCCGAGGAACGACGTGATAGCGCCCACCGGCAGGACCACCGGCGAGATGAGGGTGCGGCCCACCGTGTCGGCCACCAGCAACAGGAGCGCACCTGCCGCCGCCGAGGCGGGCAGCAGGAAGCGGTGATCCGCGCCCATGACGCGCCTCACGAGATGTGGGCCCACCAGCCCGATGAACCCGATGATGCCAAGGAAGGCGACGATGGCAGCCGTGGCAAACGAAGCCGCCAGCATGCCGAGCAAGCGTACACGCTCCACATGCACGCCGAGCCCGTGCGCCGACTCGGCACCGGTCTCGAGTGCGTTGTAGTCCCAGCGGTGCCAGAGGAAGTACGCACCGCAGGCAGCCACTACAGCAGCCATCAGGCCAACGTCGCGCCATGCGGCCCGCCCGAGATCGCCGAATGTCCAGAAGACCACCGCCGCCACCTGCGTGTCCTCGGCAAAGTACTGCATGAGCGCCGTGGCCGCCGAGAACAGCGAGCCGAGCGCCACACCAGCGAGCACGATGGTCTCGGGGGTGGCACCACGTGTGCGGGAGATCGCGAGCACGGCCAGCGTGGCGACCATTGCGCCGGCAAAGGCGAAGCCGGCCACCGACCACACGTTGGAGATCCGCACCGCGTCGGCCGCCGCCGTGCCGGTGGCACCGGCGCCGAACCCGATGATCGCGAGCGCGGCGCCGAAGGCCGCCCCCTGGGAGACGCCGAGCGTGAACGGCGAAGCGAGCGGGTTGCGCAGCACGCCCTGCATGACCGCCCCGGACATCGCAAGCCCGATACCGGCCACGATCGCCGCGACCACCCTCGGCATCCTGATGTTCCAGACGATGAGCGATGCGGCTCCGTCACCCGTACCGGCCAGTGCGCGGAGCACCTCGGACAGCGAGAGGCCCGATGAGCCGGCGTACACCGCGTACACCGCCGCCAGCACCACTGCGAGCGCAAGACCGGTGGTCACCGCCACCTTGCGCCTGGTGTAGGCAGCGTAGCGGAGCTTGTAGTCGTGTTCGTGTGACACGTTCACTCCCCGCCGAGGAGACCGATGGCGCCGAAGCCGTGCCCGTAAATGGCAACCAGGCGATCGTAGACCGGCTCGCCAACGAGCGCGGTGGCGATCTCGTCAGCTTTGGCTGCCGGATCGATATCGGCGAAGCGATCGGGGAAGAGCACCGTCCCGGCGTAGTACGCGTCGGCGAGCGCCACCTCCACGTTGGTGGAGTAGTTGTTGAACGGCAGCTGCGCGTACACGCGGCCCTCGCTCACGGCCGTGAGGCCTTCATAGAATCCGCGATCGGCCCGCACGTCCTCGCGCACCAGCGAGAGTCCGCCGAGGTCGAGGAAGATGTGGTCGGGATCCCATGCCACGAGCTGCTCCCGGTCGATCATCACAGCGCTGGTCTGCTCCACGGATCCGGCGACGTTCATCGCCCCGATCGCGGCGAGCGGCAGGTACTTCGGCTG
>CAZOSR010000278.1:0-2514 GCA_964582445.1 uncultured Coriobacteriaceae bacterium
CACCGACGCGGCGAGGTCCACGCCAGCGCCATCTCCGATCGCCTTGCGGATGCCGTGCGGCCCATCGGTGAGCATGAGACGGGGGATATCCGCCGAGGGCACGGACTCCAGGTGCCACATGTCGCTCCCGGAGACGAGGGCGATCTTCTCCGCCCGGCACAGTCCAGCCACGATCTCGGCAGCACGGGTGGAGAGATCATCTTCGGTCACGGCCGGTCCTTTCGTGCGGTTATCACCTGCGAGGTTCCAGCTAGGTTCTACCCGAACAGGATCGTCTGCGCCGCACGAAGGCGCCCGCCGCGTAGATCGCGGCGGGCGCCGGGGGGTGCTTGTTGCCGCGCGACTACTTGATCTTGGCGTTGATCGCGTCATAGACCGTAGCGGAGATCACGCTGGTCCCGCCGAACGAGTTCACGCGACCGATCTCATACTCGTGGTCGTCGAGGAACGTTGCCGTTGCGGGTGAGAGCGCGTTGGTGTCGGTGAGCAGAAGCGGGCTGCCGTACGAGCCGAGTGCAGCACCGGCACCGAGCGCGTCCGGGAAGTTCAGACCCGTTGCGAAGCCCACCGTGTCGAGGTCGATCCAGCGGTAGAGGAGCCCGTGCTCGGCTACGTCGACAGCGGTCTCGTACCGGTTCGCCCCCGACCAACGCTCCGTGATCGTGCCGATCGCGCCGTTGCCCGTGATGAGGGCGCGCAGAGCGGTGTTCGCGGTCTCGCTGACGACGCTCGTTCCGCCGATGATGTAGCCGATCGTGATGTCCAGGTCATCCACGGCGTCAGCGATCGATGCCGGTATCGCATCCTTCTGGACAAGCATCACCGGGCCGTTGGCGGCGCTGGCGACCGGCCCAACGGCGAGCGCGTCGGGATAGTCACTGCCGCAGGCGAAGAACGCCTTGAATACAGCGGAGGTCCCAACGAGCTCTTCATACTTGCGCGCTACCTCGGCTGAGGTCTCATAGCGGTCATCGCCCGCTACTCGCTCAACATCGTAGGTCGCATCGAGCTGGGTGTAGACGGCGGGCGAGATCACGCTGGTGCCCCCGATGACCCAGATCTTGTCCGGCGCGAGACGGGCGATCTCCGTCGCGGTCTCCGGCGAGAGCGCATCCGCCACGGTAAGCAGCAACGGCGCATCGAGCGCCTTAGCAAGGGGAGCCGCTGAGAGCGCATCGGGGAAGTTCTGGCCGTTGCAGAGCACCACGTCATCGGCCGACTTGAAGTACGCGGCGCTCGTGGCGGCGGCTGTCGCATACCGGTTGCCGCCCGACGAGCGTGCACTCCACTTGGTGTCAGAGGTCGCGATCATGACGTCCGAGTCACCGCCGAGGTCACGCTGATAGGCGATCCGGTGCCCGTAGATCGACGGGTAGCGGTCCGCCTCAACCCCACCGAAGCCGGGTGTCTGGACGATGCTGAGCCCCGGGTAGCCGTAGCCGATGTCGGATTCGGCCTCGAGGGTCTCGTACTCGAACCAGGCTACGCCGTTGTGGAAGATCGACGCCGCACGCTCGTGCAACGTATCGCTCGTGGCGACGTTGCTGACCGTGCCGTCCTCGATGTTGCACACGACGATGTCATGGTCGCCGCCGATATCGAGCGTGCTCACCGCGATCCGGTTTCCGTGCATCTCGATCCCGACCACCGAATCGGTGAAGTCGCGGATCCATTCGTACGCCTTCAGTGGGAGCAGCTTGCGAACGTAGAGCCGGTTGGCATCTGTGACGATAGCGATCCGGCCGTTGTCGACGTCGTAGTCGATGTTGTTGTAGCCGTTCGTAAGCTGTACAGCGCTCGTTCCACCCATCCCGTAGATCCGGCCCCACAGGTTATCGTTCGTATCGTCCCACCAGACGACGAAGTTGCCGTCCACGCGCGGGAACTCCTCGGTGGCCGCCGTCGCCCTTACGGTAGTGACCGCATCAGTGCTCCAGCGATACAGGAGGATGTCCCAGTTGCCGGCGCCGTTGTCCTGGTAGACCACGTAGTCTCCAGAGACATCGGGTTCGGCTTGTATGCCTCCGGAATCCGGAATCGTGCGAACCACGCCTGTGGCAAGGTTCTTGACCCGGATTTCGCTGCCGTACTCCCAGGCCACGATGTTGCTGTCGATGACAGCGGTGTCTTCGTCAACTGTACCGCTTACCGAGAGGTCAGCGGGGGTCCAGTCGACCGAAGGGAAGACAGGGAAGATCGGCTCGAGCTCAAGGCCCACGGCTGAGCCTCCGAGCAACATCACCACCAGTAACACCGACAGGGTGACATGACGGGTGCCAAAGTGCCTCATGGGTGCCCCTCCCCCCGGTCGAGCAGCCTTCTGTGGTAGCCGCAGACGCCTACCCTCTACCCATGCTGCGCAGAGACCTAACATCTGATGGGGGGCCGGTCGCCGAGTGACCCAGGACACAGCGTGGTCGGTAGGGGATAGCGGCAACGTCTTGCCGCGGTGTCGCGGCCGAACAGGACTGTGCATCTGTGGATGTACTGTTACACTGTTCACCACGCTTAAGG
>CAZOSR010000279.1:0-2514 GCA_964582445.1 uncultured Coriobacteriaceae bacterium
TAGTAGAAGCTGAGTGTCCATGAACCGTCGGATGCGGCCGCACCGCGAAGCCACGCGGTGTCATAGCCGGTGTGTTGCACGATGATCTCGTCGCTCGCTCCCCACGCGCCACGGACGCGCCGTGCGAGCCGTATCTGCTCCTCGTAGGACGGCTCGGGGTAGTAGCGATAGAACACGCACCACGCCGTGCCATCATGCACCACGACCGGGCTTGCGAGGTGGCATCCGTACTCCACCGGCTCCTCGTAGCGGATGCGCTCCCGCGTCCATGATGTGCCGTCGTAGATGGCCGCACCGAGGTAGGAATCGGTGTCGTTCACCCATTCGAGCCATGCGACCATCAGCTCGGAGCCATCGGCAGAATACGCGACAGACCCCGGCCCCATAGCGCCGTTGTTCTCATAGTCCGTCTCGGGGTTCAGCGGCTCCAGGTCGCTCCACGTGCCGTCGAGCGTGGCGAGCAGCACCTCGTCGTATTCGTAAGCTCGGGTGCCACAGGCGAGCAGCACCAGCCCGTGATCGCCGCTTGCGAGCGCGACGAACTCCGGGTCTGCGGATGTGGACGCCACCTCGGATGCGGCGCTCACCACGCCCGCGTCGGTGACCGACCACACGGATACCGGCCCTGCGCCGGTGGCTGACTTGTGCGCCACGTACAGCGCGCCGTCGTGATAGGCCGCCGCCACTGTGCCGTTGTTCACGTCCTCTGCGACGGTGACCGTCGTCCACGTCCCCGCGCTCGTGCACCACTGCACCACCAGGTCTATCGTGATGGCCGTCCCTGCGAGGTAGCACACGGCCATCCGGTCGGTGCGTGCGGTAGCGGACGGCATGGACACGTACTCACTGTAGGCCGCCCCGATGAGCAGCTCCTCGCCTGTGTCCCAGGTGACGCCGTCTGTGGAGGTGAAGTGGAGCATGCAGCCGTCTGCCGGTGTGCCGCCGCCGCCGCCTGCGTTCTGGCTGAACAGGTGATACGCGCCGTCGAAGTAGACGACGTTGGAGAACGACGACGCCGCGACCGCGTCGGGCTTCCCCAGGCCGCTCGTGGTCATGCCGCCCACGACGGCCGGTGTGAGGCTGAGAGTCCCGGTGACCGTCACCGGGTCGGGCATCGTCATGTCACAACCACCTCTCTTGAATCCACGCGCCGCTGTCCTCATAGGTCGTGTCTATCTCGATGTCCTCACCGAGCGAGAGCGTGACGGTGTTCTCGCCCGGTGCGAGCGCGAAGAACTGCGACGTGATGTCCATGTAGGGCATGAGGGATTCGGCGGCCGCGCTGGTCGAAGCCACGCGCGAGACGATGGCCGTCTGCGTGTCTATGATGACCTCATCGCCGGGGTAGAACACGAACGGCACGTCATCGCCGAGCGTGGCGAACTCCGTCACGGCTATGTCGTTCATCCATAGTGTGGTCACGGGGTCGTGCGTGCCGTATGCGCTCATCGTGACGGCCACCTGCGCGATGTCAGTCGAGAAGCGGTCGTCAACCACGGCTATGGCGTCCTTGTACTCCCACACGCCGGTTGACGAGTTGTACCGGCCGATGCTCGCGTTCCACCAGTCGCCGATGCGCTGGATCATGAGCGCGCAGGAGTACGAGCCGCTCATGTCCGTCCAGCCGTAGGTTTTCTTCGCCTCGTACATGACGCGATTCGTGCCGGAGGACGGCCCGAGGCGCACCTGCCAGTGAGCCTGCCGGTAGTCCACCCACGCATCCTGCAGGATGACGCGCGCCACGACCGCCTGTGCGGCGTCGAGCAGGAATATCTCGATGCGCCCGAGCTGGGCCTCCTCGGTCTTGAAGCCGATGGAGGTCGTCAGCTTGAAGTCGGTCGCGGCGGCGGTGAGAGACTTCGTGACGCAAGGGCCGTGCCACGCCGCCCCGGTGCCGAATGAGCCGCCCGACCACAGCGGGGAGATTGTCGAGCCGTTGCTCACCATCGTGCCGGTCGCTGTGCCCAGCTCGCAGAGGTTTCCGGTGCTCCACCCGTCCATGCTGTTGCCGCTCTCGTAGAGCTGTCGCGTGTCGGGGGCCGATGCCGTCTCGTCAACGCTGTCAGGGATGCCGCACAGTATCTCAGCATCGGTGGCCTCGTTCCGCAGCGACAGGAACGTGGAGCCTGCCGCGCTGCCGCCGTCGCTCTGCTTGAGCTTGAACTTGTAGATGGGGTACACGTCCGCGTTGCCGTCGTTCGTGATGGTGTTCGCGCCCATCGTCATGGCGACCTGCGTGGGTGTCGATGTGTACGCGTAGGGGTCTGGGCAGTAGAACGTGAGGTCTCCGCGACGCCACGTCACGATCTGCTCGAGGTCGCAGCCGTCCGCGAGGACCGCGTAGTAGGTCTTGTCCGGCTCGTCCGAGAACACCAACGGCGCGGGGTCCGGGTACGCGAGCCATTCCGCGAGCGTGCGCACGGCTGCGGATGCCTCGGCTGGCGTCATGCCGCGGCCGTCGAGCGCCACCGGCACCGTGATGATGCGCTCACCCCTGCGCTGGCCGGCCAGGTA
>CAZOSR010000280.1:0-2513 GCA_964582445.1 uncultured Coriobacteriaceae bacterium
GCTGAGAGTGTCTGTGTCTGCCATGAGGCCCGTCCTTCTGGGCGCCAACCTAACGTCTTTGCGCTTCAGCTGACGCGCCGCCACGAATCAGTTGCGACCCGAGCATACCGCACACGGGCGGCGCTTTCTGCTGGAAGCGCTGGTTAGACCCCCAGTGTCACCCATGGACCACCATGTACGCCGATATGGCCAGCAGCAGAACCGTCACATAGCGCTCGAACGCCTCCCGGCGCACGCGCTCGATGACGCGCTTGGCAGTCCACGTTCCGAGGATCATCGCGCCGCCCAGCACCGGGCCGAGTAGCCAGAAGTCCTGCCCGAGCGACATCGACGAACCGTATACGACGATCTTGGCCGCGTGCATGGCCAAGGCCGTCGAGGCTTCGCTTGCGACATACGAGACCGGCGGCAGACCGAGCGAGAGGAAGATGGCTGCTCCGAGCGGTCCGGCACTACCCGCGACGCCGGAGAGGAACCCTGTCACGACGCCGCCACCGACAAGAAGCCGGTCAGACGGCTTGAAATCGAGGCGGCCGGTGAGGCGCAGGATTACGACCACGAAGATGACCAGACCTATCCCACGCGTCACGGCCGCGCGATCCAGTCTCACGAACGAGAGGGCTCCAAGCACGCTGGCCGGCAGCGCTCCGATCAGTAACAGCCCGACGGGCCGCCAGCGGATCTGCTTGAACCCGAACCCTGCGCGCGAGAGGTTGCCGATGAGCTGCGCGACAGTCAGGAGCGGTACCGCCTCCTTCGCGCCCACAACCACCGTGAGAAGCGGCAGCAGCAGGAGCGCGCCACCGAATCCCGCCGAGCCGGAGATCAGAGCGGCGATGTAGGCACCGACGACAAGGAGCACATACTCCACGGTCACCTCATGGTGGGTCTAACGTGTTTGCGCATCAGCCGCGGCCGTGCGCCTCACTTCACCAGACTACCTCACGCCGTCGGCTGGATGCGCTTGTTAGGTTCGCGCCCAGAGTGCGTCGAGTCTGCGCTCATCGAACACCCAGGCCGTGGGGATCGCGTCGACCGTGCCGGCTGCCTGCGCGCGGCTGCTCCACTCATGCCGTTCGTACAAGATGGTGTCCCCGCGGCCTGCGGCTGCCTGCTTCAGCCATTCCCCGATCTCCGACGGCGTCGCCAGGTACATGCGCGGCATCTGGTCGAGCCGTACATTCTTGAACTGGACGAGGCACACAACCGTGCGTCCACTGTGCTTGCCGACCCACGCATCTGCCGCGGCCTTGTAGTCCGCGTTCTTGATGTATGACTGCGTCAGCCCCCACCCGCCGTCCTTACTGGCCTTCACCGACACCTTCAGGACCCGGTCGCCGTCCGACACCATCAGGTCGTACTCCGGCTGGTTGGCTCCGTACTGGACGGATACATCCCAGCCACAGCGCGCGAATTGGGCAGCCGCAAACGCTTCACCTGCAGTGGCGACCTGCCATGAACTCTTCATCAGAGAGGGTGTTTGCAATCTGCGCTGCAGGCGCTCCTGCAGCAGCGGAATCAGGTGCTCTCGCCAGTACGCGCTGGCGACCATGCCGCTAGACATGCCTCCGTGGGCGAGACGTTCAACGAAGACATCGTCTCCGTCCAACGATGCGCCCGTCATCGCCGAGAAGAGCGTCGTCACGACGCACGCGAGATCATGCACGGAATCGGGCAGCGGAAGGTGACTAGCCGTCGCACGCATCTCCCGCCAGAGATACGGGTCGCCGCGGAGTCCCCAGGTCTCTGGCTCGGTCTCGAAGAGTGCGCTGAGAGTGTCTGTGTCTGCCATGAGGCCCGTCCTTCTGGGCGCCAACCTAACGCTCTTGCGCTTCAGCTGCGCGCCTTGCGCCTCTCTTCGTAGCGTACAACACGGCGCGCCAGCTGGAAGCGCCTGTTAGGCATCCGCTAGCCCGCCTGCTGGAGAATGCCCCCGACAGTCATCATGATGGTGCCGCAGACAACGAGTACTGCCCCTAGCCCGCGCTGGCCGGCTGGCTTCACATCGAAATCGTCGATGCGATCATTCAGCCTCTGGACTTCCTCACGTACAGTACTGGTCAGCTCGGAGTGCACGCTCTCAAGGCGCCGGACATCTTCACATCGTCGATTGGATTCGTGACCGATCATCTCCCGCAGAGTCTCATCCCGTTCCCGAAGTCGGACCACTGCCGTCGCCACATCGTCGTCGGGTACAGGATTCCAGGCCCAAGCGTGGCCGGTGCCGCCCGAGGCCACCGCGACGCCCGCACTTATCGAGGCGGAGCCAGAGGAAGAAGGGCCGGGCCGTCTGAGCATGCGTCGCCACGTGAGGAGAATCCAACTTCGCCCGCGACTCAGCATCCGTTGAGTGCTAGCGGCAACAGCACTCCAGACGGTCCCGAGATCACGAGATGAGCCGAGGCAGATGCCTGTCACGTTTAGCGCAAGCCCGGCGGCGAGCAGAATTGGCCCGGCCATCCTTGTCCTCCCGTGGGATGCCTAACGTGTTTGCGCATCAGCCGCGGCCGTGC
>CAZOSR010000281.1:0-2497 GCA_964582445.1 uncultured Coriobacteriaceae bacterium
GGGTGTCGTGGAGCAGCCGTCGCTCGTGAGGATAGAGCTGCTCGCCGCTGCAGACAATCGACTCGATGTGCGGGACTTCGAGCCCGTGGCTTCGGATGAACTCTGCCAGGAGGCTCAGCAGCGGCGGCGTGCCGTCGAGACAGGCGAAGCGTCCCCGCTGCACCTTCCGCGCAAGCAGTGCGATCCGCTCGTCCGAGAGCGAACCGTAGTCCATCTCAACCGCCCTTCTGAAGCGCAGGCTCATCCTGTGGAGCATCCGCTCGCGCTGGCTGTCAAAGTGCCTCGGTCGGGCGAGGGTCGCGTACCGGTCGCCCATCCGCACTCCCGCCCACTGGAACGCTCGGAGCGCCCGCGCCATGCCGCGGGAGACTTGATCTTCCACCGTACTGTAGAAGAGCAGGGGCTCACCGGTCGAGCCGCTGGTCGACATCGGCCGCAGTCGCGATACGTGCGTTGTGTCCGCGACCAGCTCGTCTCCCGCGGCGCGGATGGCTGCCTTCGTGAGCACGGGCAGCTTCGGCAGGTCGGCCGCCGAGCGTATGTCCGCGGGCCGCAACCCTCGCTCATCCATGATGCGACGGTAGTGCGGCACGTGCGCGTACGCATGTCCGACCAGTCGCTGCAGCCGCTCGGACTGGAGCTCTTCGATGCGCCCGCGCGGCCACCACTGCGACTCTTCCAGCTCACGAAGACACGACATTGTGTGAGTGCCGCGGATGACGTCCAATGTCTGAGCGAAGACATGACGCGCAACGCAAGTGTACAGGCTCATTGCTCGTCTCTCTGTGCTCCCGGTTGCTTCGCCGATGGGGGCGCCAGGCCGCCGTCCGTTACCCGGGAGTACATGTACACGTGCTTGCCTGCCTCGGTCGGCTCGATGCGGTCAATCAACTCGACGCGCAGCGACAGCTCTGGGCCGAACCCTGCCTCGAACAGGTGGCGCACCTGTGCTTCCAGCGACGCGAGTTCCGATGAGGACGTCACTCTCGGCGGGGGCACGAGCCGCATGACGACGTGGTCAATGTCCTCCTGGACCAGCTGGTACTGGCGCATCCCGAGCGCGGCGAGGCGGTCGAGGTACAGCGTGCCGGCGAACACGCGCCTGCCGCTCCTGGTCACGAAGAATCTGGTCTTCCTGCCGACGAGCACGCCGAGCCGTGGCAGGGTGCGCCCGCAGGGGCACGTGCCTGTCATCAACGCAGCCTCATCGCCGAGGTCGTAGCGGATGAAGGGCATGCCGTAGTTGTGCAGATTCGTGACGACCACCCTGCCGGGAGTGCCGGGCGGCGCCGGATTGTCCTGCTCGTCCAGGATCTCGACGACCAGGTCCTCGGCGGCGATGTGCATCCCCTCGTGTGCCTGGCATTCGCACGCGATGGCAAAAGCTTCGTAGGAGCTGTAGTTGGAGCAGGGCTCGACGCCGAAGGCGTCCTTGATGAGAGTGCGCTCGTGGCTTAACAACTCGTCCCCGCCGGTCACGATTGACTTGACGCGGGGAGCAGGCATGCCCATGTCCTGGATGCAGGCCGCTATGAGGGCCACGCCGTTCGGATAGCCGCCCAGGCCGTCGAGTTGAGCCTCCGCCAGTCGGCGGACGATGTGCGGCAACGCCTCGTCAGTAAGGCTGTCGAGGGGAATCAGCGTTGCCCGGCGCAAGCGCCGGGAGCACTCGCGCAGCCGGCGCTCCCGCTTGCTCGCGTAGAGGCGTGCCCGTCCGATGCTCGCGGTCCGGTCTCCAATGTGGAGACCTGTCCATTCGTTGGCGCGGATGCCGCGGGCGAAGCCGCGGTCGAGCTGGTCCTCCTCCGTTCCATAGAAGAGCAGTGGTTTTCCCGTTGAGCCACTCGTCCGGGTTGGCCGGAGCAGACGGGGCGGAAATCCCTCCGACATCATCTCGGCGCCGTGTTCCTGAACGTAGCTCCGGGTGAGAACAGGAAACAGGCGCAGGTCGGCTGCCGAGCGGATGTCGGCTGGTGCGAGCTGCCTCTCATGCATCACCGAATGGTAGTGAGAGACGGTGCGGTAGGCATGGTCGATAAGGCGACGCAGCCGCTTCGACTGCAGCTCCTCAATGCGCTCAAGCGGCCACCACTGCGACTCCTCGAGTTCACGCAAGCACGACGTGGTGTGCGTGCCCCGGAGCAAGTCATATCCCGGCGCAAGGACGTGGCGGGCAAAGAGGTTGTAGGCGCCCATTGTGCGGCCCCTCCGCGGGGTGACCGGTCTCCCCGCGGGGTGACCGGATTATGCGCGCGTGCACTTGAGGAGGCAAACGCCACGGGCCACGGATGCTCTCCGTTGCCATGTGTCTTGCCTGGTGGCATCCGGCCCGGGCGGTCCCGCGGGAGCCGCTCAGTCGGGGTGGCTCACCTCGATTCACTCGATGAGGCTGAGTTGGCAGAAGCGCGCGGCGGACGCTCGACCTTCGAGATGAGGAACAGGTGCTTGCCTGCCGGCGTCAGTTCGATGCGGTCGACGAAGACAACCTCCACCCGCA
>CAZOSR010000282.1:0-2485 GCA_964582445.1 uncultured Coriobacteriaceae bacterium
ACGATATGGTGCGCACTCAGCTCGGGGCGCAGCCAGAGAGCGCTCTGCTCATGGCCGCCGGGGAGTCCTATCCGGAGGGCGTCATCGGTCTAGTCGCCGGGCGGCTTTCGAAGGAGTTCTACCGGCCCGCCGTCGTCGTGGCCACGAGCGAAGACCTCTGCCGCGGCAGCTCGCGCAGCATACCCGAGTTCGACCTCGCGTGGGCGCTCGAGCAGTGCAAGGACCTGTTGAACAGCTTTGGAGGCCACCCGCTTGCCGCCGGCTTCTCGGTCAGCAAAGAGAGACTCCCGCTGCTGCAGCAGCGACTCCAGGCGCTTGCAGAGGAGCGCCTCGCGGGCGTCGAAGCTGGACCACGCATCGACATCGATGCTGAGGTGACGCTCAGGTCGCTCGGTGGCGACACCTACCGCCTCACGAGGACGCTGGAGCCCTTCGGTCAGCAGAACCCCGAGCCCTGCTTCCTTAGCCGAGGCGTCGAGGTCGTCGAATGCCGCAGCTTCCGCAACCACGAGAAGTGGCTCAGCCTGCGACTCAAACAGCAGGGAGTGCTCTGGGACGCGGTGGACTTCCGGACCCTCCGGGGGCCTGAGGACATGCCCCGGTTCATCGACATCGTCTACACGCTCAGGACGCGCCAGTGGCAGGGCAAAGAGACTCTGCAGGCGAACATCCTGGACCTCGCACCGACGCGCTAGGCCGGCGGCTCAGATTCGTCACCACCGGCCGCCCGGAAACCGCGCAGCTTCCACCACAGGATCGGCGCACAGGCAAGGATGATGCCCAGGCTGATGACCTGTCCCTGCTGCAAACCACCCGCGAACGGGTCGTTCACCCGCCAGAAGCGTATGACGAAGTCACCCGCAGCGTAGAGCATGAGGTAAGCGAGAAACGAGACGCCCTCGGGTTTCCTTACCTTTCGCAGCGCGTAGACAACCCCGAAGACGACAAGGTTCCACACAACGAAGTAGGCCTGCGTCGGGTGCACCGGCAGACCGGGATACTCGCAGAAGGAATCAGGGTGGCCGTACACCACCGCCCAAGGAACGCCGGCAACGGCGCCGTGGCAGCAGCCATTGATGAGACACCCGACCCTGCCGATGGCCTGGCCTAGAGGGGCGCCAAGCGCCACCGCATCACCCACGCGGGCCATGCTCGACCACGGGATGTGATGCACCTGCGTGTACAGGTACGCCGCAAGCGGCGCTCCCAGCACCGCGCCATACAACCCGAGCCCGTCAAAGCGAAGCAGGTCGATGTGCTGCCCCGGATGCAGCACAAGGAAGTCGACCACATGGACCACGCGCGACATCGCCAGTCCGCCGATGATGCCCCACAGGAACAGGCCGTAGAGCAGATCCTCCGAGATGCCGAGCCGCTTGCCTTCCTTCACCGTTACGAGGAGGACGCACAGCACCGCCAGCGCAACCATGATGCCGTACCAGCGGATCTCCAGGCCGCCGAGAGTCAGGGCGATGGGATCGATATCGATGGCAATCATGTTCATCTTTCGTTCAGCACGATTGCTGCTAATGCTAGCACAGGAAGCCTCGACGACCGCATCACGAGGCGGCCGGGGCCTCTGCACACGTGGAACGCTCCCGGCAGCGCTCGCGTCACATCCGTTGACGTCCAGCGAGAAACGTCGTATGCTAATTGAAAATGGTTTTCAACTGATACGATGACTTCAACTGGCGTCGAGCACAAGGTCCTCGCGGCTCTGCGACGGGCAGGCCACAAGATGACCCCTCAGCGAAGGGCCGTCGTGCGCACCCTCGCGCGCTCCCCGCGACACATGACCACTGCCGAGCTGCACGCTGCGGCCGCCGCGGAACGCCGCGACGTCGGACTCGTCACCGTCTACCGTACGCTGCGGCTGCTCTCGGACCTGGACCTGCTTTGTCAGCTCTCGCCCGACAGCCGGCAGCCAACCTACCTGCTACGCCGGCCGGAAGAGCATCATCACCACCTCGTCTGCTCGGGCTGTGGACAGGTGGTGGATTTCACCAGCAGCGACGTCGAGCATCTGCAGCTTCGCCTGGCCCGCGAAACGGGCTATCACATCGAAGGTCACATCCTCGAGTTCACCGGCCGGTGCCCGCACTGCCGGTCGGGACGCTGAGGTTTCACGTCACTGCAGAAGGAGGCTCCCCGCATGCACGCACTCGATTCGTTCCGCCGTCACACCCGCATCCTTGCACTGGCGCTTCTCGCACTCATGGCGCCGGCGCCTATCACCGCCTGCGTACCCGCGTCTGAGAGCACGCCCGATCGCATCCTCGTGGTGGCAACCATTGCTCCCCTGGCCGACTTCGTCGAGCACGTGGGTGGCGACCGCGTGAACGTTACGACCCTGATTCCGCCCGGGGCGGACCCGCATCACTATGAGCCGACGCCCCGGCAGATGGCCGACGTGACCAGCGCCGCCGCATGCTTCATGGTCGGCTCGGGCGTCGAGTTCGAACTGGAGTGGATGGACAACCTCGCT
>CAZOSR010000283.1:0-2483 GCA_964582445.1 uncultured Coriobacteriaceae bacterium
TCCTGGTCGGAGCGCGGCTCTACGAGCAGCCGCCGCACACGATTGCCTTCCATGTCACGCACGGTCATCCGCACGCCCTCGACCTCGATGGTGTGTCCGGGCTCGGGAATGCATCCCGCCGCCTCCACGAACAGTCCGCCGATGGAGTCGGCCTCCATCTCGATCGCCGTGCCGAGCAGGTCGTTGAAGTCATCGACCGGCAGCCGTGCATCGAGCAACAATGCTCCCCCGTCGAGTTCGACCACAAGTTCCTCGGCCAGGTCGTACTCGTCGAAGATCTCTCCCACGATCTCCTCGATCAGATCCTCGATGGTGACCAACCCGGCGGTGCCGCCGTACTCGTCAGCCACCAGCGCCATGTGCGTCTTGCGCTGACGCATCTCCACAAGGAGCTGGTCGACCGGCTTGGTCTCGGGCACGAAGAAGGCCTCACGCACGAACGGCGCCACGGTCTCGGGACATGCCGCATCGCCGATGCAGGAAAGCAGGTCCTTGGCGTACAGCACGCCGAGGATATCGTCCAACGTCTCGCGGTAGACCGGCACCCGCGAGAGTCCCGTGCGTCGGACGAGCTCGACCGCGTCGGCGATGGTGGAGGTGTCCTCGAGGCACTCCATGTCCGTTCGGGGAATCATGACCTCGCGCACGATCGTGCTGGCGAAGTCCACGACCGCTTCGAATATCGCCTCCTCGGCGTCCTCACGTTCGGAGATCGTGTCGCTCAGGCTCTCGGGCGCGTACTCATCGCCTGTGAGCCACGCGTCACGGACCGGTTCCTCGGCGATGAGCGAAGCCACTGCCACCCAGCCGGCGGCGAATAGCCGCGCCACCGGTGAGAGCACTGATGTCAGTCGGGCCGCTGCTGGAGCCATCGCCAGGCCGACCCGTTCGGGATTCTGTACAGCGAGCGTGCGGGGCAGGGTCTCTCCGAGCACGAAGACCAGCAAGAAGCCGATGGCGGCCGCACCGGGAAGGAGCACGAGGGGCGCATGCACGAGCATACCCTCCTCGGACACTGCGAGAGCAGCGTATCCCAGGGCAGCCGCAGCCAGTGTGTACGCCACAGCTCTCCAGAGCGATGCGGCAGCGGCCAGACGGCTCGGTCGCTCGGCCAACGCGTCGAGCGGCAGCGCCCCGTCGACTTCGGCGTCCACCAGACGACGCGTGCGCGTGCGCGAAAGCAGCCGGACCGCACCATCGGCGGCCGACAAGATGGTCATCACGGCTATGAGGATGACGAGCGCGAACGCCGTCAGAAGCAGCACCAGACCGGTCATGATCTCGCTCCCCTGTGGCCTAGGACCACGATACCTGAAACACCAGCGTTGTGAGGAGGAAGCCCAGCAGCGCGCCCACGATGACCTGAGGCCAGGTGTGCGCACCGTTCTCCACACGGCTCTGGCCGACCAGGAAGGCGATGAACCCGGCAAGCGCGGCTGCCCCGCCGCTGGCGGTCACGTATCCGATGGCGGTGGCGGCGGCCGCCGCTGTGGCGGTGTGGCCTGACGGCCAGCCGCCCCGCATGTACGTGCCCGAGCGGGTGATCGCCTTGCCGACCAGCACGCCGATCGAGGTGAGCAGAAGCGCCACGATCGTGATGTGCGTAGGGGTCTGCTGCACCCGCTGCAGCAGGAGATCTCCCACCCGGCCGAGCCTGGCGAAGAACACGATGTATCCCACTACGAGCGCATTGACGGCTGCGATGAAGACCGCGCCCGCCGCCACGTCCTTGGCTACTTTGGCGATCGGGTCGAAGCTCTGCGTGGCAACATCCACAGCCGCCTCGATGGCCGTGTTCATCAACTCCGAGACCAGCACGAATACGATCGCAAACAGTATCGCGATGAACTCCAGGCGCGAGATCCTGAAGAAGAGCGATGCCCCGAGGACGATCAGCGCTGCAGTGATGTGCAGCCGCATATTGCGCTGCGTCCTCAGCGCGTACACGATTCCTTCGATTGCGTAGTTGAAGCTCCAGAGGAGGGACCGGCTGCGCATCGTACCCCTACTCGTCAGCGTATGCGTCGAGGATCACGATCTGGCGCGCTTCCATGACCGCCGCTTCGTCGTCATCCTCGTGATCATATCCAAGCAGATGCAGTACACCGTGCACGAGCAGCACATCAAGCTCGTGCTCGACGCTGTGCCCTAGCTCCTCGGCCTGGCGCTCGGCGACAGACGGCGCAATGACCACATCGCCGAGCGTGATCGGCTCATCACCGGGCGTGGGACACGGCTCGTCACAACCGAAGGACAGCACGTCTGTGGGGCCGGTCTTGCCACGGTACTGCTCGTTGAGCGACGCCATCTCCGTCTCGTCAACGAGCGCGATGGAGAGCTCGGTTCCCTCGGGCACACCCTCCATCGTGAGCACGAAGCGGGCAAGACGCTCGAACGCGCCGAAATCAAGCAGCTCAGGCTCTCTGTGGCTCACGATACTGACCAGCATGCTCCACCTTCTTCTCGGCTGGTTCCGGGTACTC
>CAZOSR010000284.1:0-2461 GCA_964582445.1 uncultured Coriobacteriaceae bacterium
CGGCGATACCGAAGACCCACGGCCAGAGCGCCGCCAGGGCGCGCTGCAGCCCGGACGGCATGTGAGTGCGCCACCAGGTCAGCGGGGGGTTCACACCCAGCCCCGCCACGCCGGCAAGCAGTCCGGTGATGGGCGGACCGAAGCCTCCGCCGAAGAGCAGCATCGCAAAAGAGAGCAGCAGCAGGACCAGGCCGCCTCTCCTCCTGCGGATTCCCGCCACGGCCCAGATGATGACCACCGACGAGATGACGACGGCCAGGATGCCCGTGACGAGGAGGTTGGGAACCAGACTCATGGCGGGCTCGCCCTCCATCCGTTCGGCGATCGGCCCATGTATCCACGAGTCGATCAGTATCCCTGCGGGAGCAACGTTCCCCTGCAGTATCTCCCCGATGCCGTGCCGGATGCCGCCGAGACCCGCCATGACACCGAACACCACGGCGGTTGCACGCAAGGCGCCTGCTCGAGCCACTTGTTTCCTCCTTCGGCCCCGCACTTGTTCCGGCGCAACGGGAAGACGCCGCCCGGAGGGAGCTTCCAGCCCCATGATTGCGGATGTGCCACACGTCCGTCAACCGCGAGGCTACAGTCCGGCGGCCACAGCGCACGCCACTCCGCCGAAGCATCAGATTTGGAGCTGTTCGCGGCGCCAAACCGCCGACGGCAACTCTCGCACGAATCGCTGCTCAACGAGAGACGGCTGTTCTATAATGGCGTGGCTCCCCTTCCGGACACGCGCGAATCGGCCCGCCGGACGGCGGCGCCTGGGCGTTCCGAAGCCGCGTGTGCGCACGGAAGCTGGCTACGAGGGCGGTTCCCGGCCCTTCCGGCGGGACACGCCCGCTCCCTCTCACACTGCCCGGAAGGCGGTAGAAGGACAACCTGTGAACACTCACGAGCGGCAACCTCTAAGGACCCCAGTGTTTCGACGCATGACGGCCATGCTCGGCGCGCTGCTACTGGCAGCATCGGCGGTCCTGCTGTCGGCTGCCGCCCTCGTGACGCCCGGCCGCCTGGTCGGGGCGCTCGGCGGGCTCGACCTGACCGACACACGCACGGCCACCATCCTGGGCGGCTCGAAGTACTACGGAACGTTCGACCCCGGCATCATCGTCTCGACCGTGCAGGATCTGCGACTGCTCGCCCTGGTGCTGGGAGTACTGTGTGTCGTAGCCGGCATCGCGCTTCTGGTGCGACCCGACCGCGTAACTGCCTTCTGCACCCGCCTGTCGAGCCGGCTGAGCGGACTCAGCCCGCGGCGTACGGACATCGTGTACTGCGTCGCCCTGTCCATCGTCGCCCTCGGCGTGACCCTGGCGGCCACCCGAAACGGGCCCGGCATCGACCCCGATTCGGTGGTCTACATCACCGCCGGGCGGAGCATATTCCTGGGCCACGGCGCCGCGGACCTGGTCGCCTGGCCCCCGGGCTACCCGCTGCTCATCGCGGGGGCGATGCTCTTCGGCTTTGACGCGGAGACGGCGGCCCGCCTGGTGTCAGCGCTGTGTCTGGCCCTATCGGTATATCCCGTGTTTGCGCTCGGGCGCATCCTCGGCGGGAGGCTGGCGGGCTATCTGTCGAGCCTGGCGCTGCTCATACTCTGGCCGGTCGCCCTCGCATCCGTCTACGCATGGAGCGAGCCGCCGTACGTTCTCTTCTCCCTCTGCGCAGTGCTGTGCCTCACGAGCCTCGGCGCAAGCCCCCCGCCGGGCACGCGCAGATGGTTGCTCGGCGCGGCGGCCATCCTCGCCGGCATGGCCGCACTCACCAGGTACATCGGCATCAGCGTGGTTGCGGCGGGGTTCCTCGTCATCCTGCTGGACCGGAGCCTGGAGCTGAGACGCAGGGCCGTTGAGGCGGTTGGATTCGTCTTTGTCGCCGCTCCGCCTGCAGGCATGTGGGTTCTCCGGAACCTGAGCGCGACCGGAACGCTGGCGGGCGAGCGACTCGAGAGCAGCAGAGGAATCGTGGAGAACGCGACGGCGGTCATACGGCAACTCGTGCGGGATCTCACGTCGGGAGACGCGATAGGGGCACTCTGGCCGGCCGGCGCCATCCTGACGGCGGCGCTTGCGGGCGTTCTCATCGGCGGCCTCATCTTCCTGGCGACGAGGGATGCCGGCAGCCGAACGCTGTTGCGGCCAGTCTGCGGGCGCGCAGTTCCGACAGTGGCCTACGTCCTTGCATATCTGGTCGCCCTCATCGGCATAGCCTCACTCTGGGACTTCCTGCCTATCTACGTCAGGTTCATGGTGCCCCTCTACCCGTTCCTGGCAGTGCTGTTCATCTCCTTCGGCTGCCGGGTCGCAGCCGGGATGCAGGGCAGCCTGTCGTGCAAGGTCTTCGCTGGTTCGTTCGCCGCACTGCTGCTTCTGCTCACCGCGCTCCAGATCCCGAGCGCGACGCTCATCCGCAACGGAGCACAATACGGCTACAGCTACAATGCGCCGTTCTGGAGAGA
>CAZOSR010000285.1:0-2422 GCA_964582445.1 uncultured Coriobacteriaceae bacterium
GTTCGGACACGCAACGCTCGAATCGCTGCGGCAGCCGATGGAGGACCGGCACGTGACGGTCAGCCGAGCGCAGGGCAGCGTCACCTTCCCGGCGAGCTTCATGCTCGTGGGAGCCATGAACCCCTGTCCGTGCGGCCACTACGGCGACCCGCTGAAGGAGTGCCACTGCTCCCTCTCGGACATCCTCCGCTACCGGAAGCGGCTGAGCGGCCCGCTGATGGATCGCATCGACATCTTCGTGGACGTGCCGCGCGTTGACTATGACAAGCTCACTGGTGACGGCCACGGAGAGACGTCCGCCGCTGTCCGCGAGAGGGTGAGCCGGGCGTCGCAGGTGCAGGTTCAGCGGCTCGCCGCGGGCAAGGCCACGTGCAACTCGGACATGACGGCGAAGGACGTGGGCGAGTTCTGCCGGCTGACGGCGAGGGGCCGCGAGGTGCTCAACGCCGCGATGCGCCAGTTGCACCTCTCCGCGCGCGCCTACCACCGCGTGCTGAAGGTGAGCCGCACCATCGCCGACCTCGATGGCGCGGAGCTCATCGATACGCCCCACATCGCCGAGGCGCTGCAGTACCGCAAGCGCGAGGGAGACTAGGGCGCAACGGGCGACGCGGTGTCCGCGGAGTGAGGATGGCCGCGACACTCCCCGGATTTCAGTGGTTGTTTCACGGTCAGGCGCCGGGTCGAAACCGCTGATGCCGGGACCGGCTCCTCAGATGTTTCGTGTATCGCTGCACACTGCCGTCGACTGAGGTTGCCGTGCCATGAGATACACCGGGCTGTCCATGCCGCTGATGCGTCCCTCCTCAAGGACGCAAAAGCCGAAGCGGCGGTACATCTCGGCGCTTCTCAGCGCGAAGGTATCAAGGTAGAGCGGAAGCTGTTCCGCGTCTGCTCGCGCCAGGGCGTGCCGGATGAGTCCACTGCCGAATCCCCTGGCCTGCAGTTCGGGTCGGACGGCGACGGTCTCCAGCATCATGTGAGGGCACGGCATGTGGTGCTTCCGTCGCTCGGTCAAGTAGGCCGTCCCGACTGCGACACGTTCCTGGACGGAACGGGCGTAGCGGATGCTGCGCAGGCTCCACGCTCGGAGCCGCGTCCACGGGCGTACTGGTGCCGGCGGGTGCGGCACAAGCGACATGACACCCTCGAGCTTCTCGCTGGTGGCGTAGAGTTCGCCGTAGAGGACGGCGCGCAGCAGCATGCGCTGGAACCTGGGGCGCATGTAGCGGTCGCGGTCGCGAGTGTCAGGGAACAGGAACCTGGTGTAGGGCCCCTCGTAGAAGGCGGCGGCACACACTTCGGCGGCCTGCCGCACGCCCTTCCGGTCAAGCGCTATCAGCATCTCGCCGTTCCTCCGCCAGCACGGTTCTGTCGACGTCAGAGCTCCCCGAAGAGAAACTCGCTGACGCATGGATGGTCTGTGAATGCGGCCAGTGTACCACCTGTGACGTGTCTCTCTGCGCCTCTATGTCCGGGCGGGCTGCCGCCGTTGGCCTCTGCTGCCCTGCGCGCCCGAACGCGAGGTCGACCGCGTTGCCGCGCGAGACCGGTGAGGTGTCCCCGGAACCCAGGATTTGCCGCTCTCCGGGAGGAACGCGGCAACCGTCAGAACCCAGGCCGCGCTCAATCGTCGCAGCCACAGTCGGAACCGTCGCCGCCCGTGTCCGCGTTGCTCACGCTGGCCGATGTGCTGGACATCGTGCGGTTCTGCAGGTCGACGACGCTCCACCTGTTGCGGTCCGTACTGTACGGTCCCGGCTCCACCTGCAGAATCACGTCGACCTCACCCGAATGCCGGGTGAACTGGCGTATGCCCTCCTCCCAATCCGCGCCCGTGAGTACTTCCCGCACGATGAAGCTGACCTCACAGCGCGCCCGCGCAAGGGGGCGCACATACTGCTCGGGAACATAGCCGAAGTCGATGGCCTTGACGTGGACTGTCTCGACCTCCCCGAAACCGTACTCGGGGAAGGTGTAGGCAAGCAGGGCGGCTCTCACGTCCCCCGGCGCTCTCAAATCCCAGTAGGACCGGAAGCCCCCGGACTCCCAGAACGTGCGAGCGGCCACGACTTCCGGGTTCTCGGGAGACTGCATCTCCACGGTGACCGGCAGAGTCGCGAGAACGCCAGCGATTCCTTCAAGGGTCAGAGCCACCGTCGTCACGTACGTCCCGGGCCCGAGTCCGTCAGTGGAGACCCTTAGCGAGAGGTCGCCGAAGCTCGAACGGAGTACGCCGGCTGCGGGGAGCAGGCTCAGCCAGGCCGCATCGCTTGCGGCGTACCAGGAGAGGTCTGACGGAACATTCGAGGCATTGATACGAAGGGCCGCATCAGGCCCCGGCTGGCCCACGGTCCCGGCAAGGGAGATGCTGGCAGGTGAGAGGATGAGCACCGGCGGCGGGGAGGGGGCTTGAACCGGT
>CAZOSR010000286.1:0-2406 GCA_964582445.1 uncultured Coriobacteriaceae bacterium
ATCTCACGGCTGATCCACGACTCGCGGCTGCTCTGGGCGGCGCCCTGGCTGGCCAGGTTGAAGAGCGCGTATGCACCTGACAGCACGAGGCCCAGCAGGCCGATGACCACCAACAACTCGGAGAGGCTGTACCCGTCGTCCCTATGGAAGCGTCCGGCGCCCATCACCAGGTCCCCTCCGTGAAGGTGAGCGTGCCGTCCGAACCGGGATCGGTTGCGATAGCGGTCACCGTGTCGGAGCGGATCGTGATTGGCGTGACCTCGCCGAGCGGCGTCACCCGCGCGATCACGTAGTACGCGGGCGGATGGCCGGTGGCGACGCTGAGTCTCGACGTGTGTGTGTACGTGTTCGTCGTCGTCGTCTTCAGGACGGTGTCCTGCAAACTCCAGACCTTCGTACTGCTGCTGTAGACCTGTGCCACCTGGTGCCATTCGTACGTCAGCGACGCAGAGACATACGGGAACTGTGGCACGTTCGTTGTGAGCGTAGGTGTGATGTACCACGTGTTAGCGTTTTTCCGATCTACCAGATAGGTGCTGCCAGCGAGTGTCGGCCGCGTGAAGAAGGACGTCCCCAATTCCCGCCACGGGCCGGAGAAGTCCAGGATGGATTCGTCACCGGTCCACTGCTCGCGGATGCTCTCCGCGCGCACGCTCGCGAAAAGCCTGGCGAAGCGGTACGGCTCATCGTATGGGACTACGAGCGACAGGTCACCAGTCTCCACCGAACCCACGATCGGCCATGTTGCGGGAGACGTGGCTGAGTCCAGGGTACCCTGCCTGCGCAGCTGCACCTCGTAGTGATGCGAAGGCGTGATCCCGTCAAGCGTCAGCAGCCACTTGAGCGTGCCGCCACCCGAGCCTGCCGGGTCGCGCCAGAAGCGATCCGGATGATCTGCGAGATCAGGGGCACCGAAGCCGATCTCGGGTGGAGCCTCATTGTCTACGATGTAGTACCGCCGCGGGTTCGCAGACTCGGCGCCGGTGCTGTCCTTGACGTATGCCTCGATGCCGATCTCGCCATCATTCGGAACGAGCGGCGTCCCCGAAGCATCGACGGCGTTGAGGTCCCAGGAGAACGGCACCGGCAGAATGGTCCAGGTGGGATCAGGCTCATCCCAGAAGGCGAGGTCGCCGATCATGTTCTTGAGGAGCTGCAGGTTAAGGGTCTGTACCTTGACGACATCCAACGTGCGGTCCTCGAACAGCTGGGTCCGCAGGCCGATCTCGACCAGCGGGTGATCCTGACCGGTGGCCGGATCGATCCAGTGCGAGGTGCCCGTGTCGGAATCGTAGTAGAGCACGGCTCCGTCGGGCGGTGTTGGAGACTGGAAGAACACCCGCGGGTCAGTCGTCGGGGAGCGCATGGCATCGGTGAGATGCTGGTCCCGGTCGCGTATGACCACCATCGTCTCGAACGTCTTGACGACCTCGCCACCACGCCGGACCGTGATGGTGAGGTACATGTCGGCAAGGGAATCGGATGAACCCGGCGCCACCATCGGCTCTATGGTGACCGTGTAGTCATCGGTGACCACCGTAGTGGTCTCAATCGAGAAGACATCGCTGAACGGCATCGCACGCGCGTGTTCCACATAGCTGTTCACGGCGTTCGTGCCCACGTTCATCGCAACGGCCTGCGACCCCATGCCGATCGTCTGGCCCACAAGACCCAGCACCGCCGTCATGATGATGAACAGGATGACGAAGGCCACCAGAACCTCGACGATGGTCATGCCACCGTCCCGCTTGATGTGCATGCTCATGCCCCTCATGAGGATCACTCCCAGGCTGCGCGGCAATGCGCGCATCAAGACGCTCTGCGCGTCTTCCGTTCAGTATATCGGTCGCAGGCACCCCGTGCTTGAGAAGCGCATGACGAACGGTGCCCCGTACAAGGGCCGCATTCGTGTCAGCTCAGCCCTATCAGGGCCATGTACCACGCGAACAGCCATTCGCCCGCGACCGCGGCGATCGTCGCGCCGAGGGCGAGCCACGGTCCGAAGGGGAACTTCGCCGTAGCGCGACTGCCACTGCCACGCGTGACGTACAGGCCGCCCAGGACTCCTACGAAGCTTCCGAGAACGAGCGCCAGCAGGACGTAGGGGCCAAGGAATATGCCGGTGACACCGAGGAGCTTCACGTCACCCATGCCAAGACCGCTCTTGCCTCGCGCCGCACCGTACGCCGCCGCAACACCACCGGAGACGCCCATACCCAGCAGAACGCCAGCAGCGGCGAACGCGGCCGGATGCGAGAGTAGACCGGTTGCGGGACCGTCGTGCAATGGCACAGCTGCCGAGCTGAACACTACGCCCGTAAGAACACCCAGGACTCCTACGGCCGCCATCGTCCCGACGATAGGATTGGGCAGCCGCATGGTATCGAGATCGATCGCCGAAAGCAC
>CAZOSR010000287.1:0-2400 GCA_964582445.1 uncultured Coriobacteriaceae bacterium
GGTGGACAGGTTCTTTGCTGGGGGCGACGAGGTCATGCGGCCCCCGGCGCTTGCCCGCTTGGCACGGTGCCGTGACGGCTTTGTATCCCGTCGATGCCGCGTTCAACTCGCGGGGCGGGCTATGACGGTTGAGGAGGCGCATCATGGTGTTCGTCCTGTTCATGGCGCTGGTGACGATCGTGGTGTACGCGATGTCATGGAGGGAGTAGGCTTGACGCACCCCGTGCTGCGGGGTACAGTACAGACAGGCTCGCGGAGTAGTGACCGCGGGCGTGGCGAGAGGGTGATAATGGCGAGCGCCGTGCTTGCGTCAGCCCGTGTATCACCCCGGGCGTCGGCTCACTACCGACAGACGCAAGTGCGGCGCTCGGCGTTTCGGGGGCGCGAGTGAGTGACATAGTAGTCTGGAATCGAACCAAGGCTGATCTGCAGTCCATGAATGCCAAGGACTTGCCGAGAGTGAAGCCAGCACTGAAGGCAGCAGACGCCATCATCGAAGCCATGAAGGCCATGGACAAAGACTTCCAGACAATGCGGCAAGTCTCGGAGGACAAGATATGGATGGCTTGGCGTGCTGGCCGGGTGGCGGAGGAGGTGCAGGCGGGACATGGGGAGATCGGAAGGGGTGGTGAGTCCAGAAAGAGTTTCAACCTTGAAAGTCTATCCGCCTCAGAACTCGGCGTCTCTGCGCCGGATCTGTGGCGATGGAAGCTCATAGGCAAGTTGGATGAGGCAATCCTTAGACAGTGGATCGAGGATCAACCCAAGACGGAACTGATATCACTCAATGCGGCTATCGTGTTTGCAAAAGGCGGTGATGAGAATGGTGACGAGTGGTACACACCGTCATGGCTGTTCGAGTCTCTCGGCCTACGCTTCTCCATGGATGTCTGCGCTCCTATGGACCGGACTCATGTGGCAACCCCAGCCAAAAGATTCCTGACCGAGGTTGACGACGGACTCTCTACCAAGTGGACTGGAACTGTATGGTGCAATCCTCCCTACTCAACTCCTGAGCCATGGGCACTCAAGTGTATCTCACATGGTAATGGGTTGTTACTTGTCCACATGCCGATGAACGCCGAGTGGTGTGTGAAGGTGTGGGAGGCATGCGCCGGGATCAGACTCTTCCAGGCGATGGAGTTTGTGCGACCCGATGGTACGCTTCAACGGCCAGGCTACTGGCTCCAGCTTGCGGCGTTTGGGGAGACTGCGGCTGAGGCGCTTGCCAAGATGACAGTGCCAAAGGATGTAGCTGAGAATCCGCGCCGAGTGCCGTCTCCTATGTGGGTGAGAGCATAGCCATGAATGGGAGAGTCCAGACGGCATTGACTGAATCCAAGCGTGACTTTCTGACTACGGTTGTTCCTCGCATCCTGCCGATCCTTGGTGGCGGAGAGATAGTACCCGTCGAAGAAGTATCGGCAGCAGGATTCGTCAAGGATCTGGATGTCCTGGCAGGCATTGATGCATGGCATCTCATCCGCGGAGAATGTGTCATGCGCGGTATCGCCAGTCGAGTGCAGTGGGTAGACAGTGATCCATACCGTCGAGAGTACCGTACATTCACAGTCAGGACGCGGACAGCTTTGGGCAACGCAACTGAATTCGATAAGCGTATGACGGCTATCACCGAAGCCGAACGAGGTTGGCTCTATCCACATCTGACATGCCAGGCATACCTACAGAGTAAGGGAGGTCCGCTACTGTCTGTTGCGGTAGCCAAGACATCAGACGTGATCTATTGCGTCTCGCGTGGAGTAGGAGGTTCAGACAAGGAATTGCCAGCTCCAGGAGGCAACTGGTTTCGAGCTGTTAGTTGGAAATACATGATCGCGGCTGGACTACTACGATTCGTCCTGCCTGGACCCGATGAGACTCCTGAATTGCTACTATGAATCGACAAGGAGACCTGAACATGGACAACCCTGTCCGCGCCCCCCACTACACTGTAGTCGAAGATGCCGTCATCGAGGACGACGACCTGTCTGGCTACGGTCTGCTGTGCTACCTGGCCATCCGCCGGCATGTCGATGCCGAAGGGACCTGCTGGCCGTCGATCAAGAAGATCGCCAAGCACATGCGTTGCTCAGTCCGCCGGGCTCAGGATGCCATCAAGGAGCTCGAGAACTTGGGGTATCTCCGGGTGGACTCGGGCCAGGGTAACGGGACATCGAACGTGTACATCCTGAGTCCCAGAAAGGACGAGGGTAGGCACGACGTGCATAGGGGGTCGGCACCACGTACCGAGGGGGGTAGGCACGTCGTGCCGACAGAAGTACACCCAGTAGAAGTACACCCAGAGAAGAAGGAGTCAGCGCCGTCGGCGCCGACCGCAGTCAAGCCCAAGTCCCTGTTCACGAAGATGAAGGAGATCATGGAGGAGCGGGCCGGGAAGTG
>CAZOSR010000288.1:0-2386 GCA_964582445.1 uncultured Coriobacteriaceae bacterium
GCTGCGCGACGCTCGAGCCGATGATGAGCCGCTGCACCTCCGAGACAACCTCGTATATCTGCGTGACCTTCGCGTCCCGGTAGAGGCGCTCTATCTCCAGCTCCTTCGTGTAGCCGTACGAGCCGTGTATCTGCATCGCCATGTCGACGACCTCGTTGGCGGCCTGGGAGGCGATGAGCTTGGCCGTGGAGGCGTCCTTGCCGGTGAGCCGGCCCTTGTCCTTCAAGTCGGCTGTCCGGTAGGTGAGCCAGCGGGCGGCTTCGGTGCGCGCCGACATCTCGCCGAGCAGTGTCTGAATGGTCGGGAGGTCCGTCATCGGCTTCCCTCGGACCATCCTGTTGCGAGCGTAGTCGAGCGACATCGCGAGGGCGCCCCTGGCGACGCCGACGGCCTCGGCCGCGATGCCGAGCTGCCCCACGTTGATGGCGGTCAGCAGCACGCCGTAGCCCTGTCCCGGCTGACCGAGCAGGTTGGCGCGCGGCACGCGCACGTGGTCGAGCGCCAGCGGGCAGACATCCTCGCCGCGGATGCCCATGCACTCGAGCTCCTTCTCGATAGCGAAGCCTTTCGACGTCGGGTCCACCAGGAACGCGCTCACCTTGCCCGTGTCGTCCTTCGCGAAGATGATGGCGACTGAGGCGGACGGCGCCAGCGAGGCAAACGTCTTCTCTCCCGTTATGACATAAGCGTCGCCATCCGGAACCGCCGTGGTGGTGATGGCCCTCGGGTCGCTGCCCGTCTCTCCCTCGGTGAAGGCGAACGTACTGAGCGACTCGCCGGCAACGAGGGCCGGAAGATAGCGCTGCTTCTGCGCCTCCGTGCCGAATCGAAGCAGGCACTCCTCCGCCAGCGCGTTGATGGCGATGATGGCGCCCACCGTCATCGAGGCGCTGCACAGCTCCTCGATGGCCAGCACGTATGACTTATAGCCCGTTGCGGTGCCGCCGTACTCCTCCGGCATGTGCAGTCCGAAGAGGCCGAGCCGGCCCATCTCGGCTGCGAGGTCGTGAGGGAACCGGTTCTGCTCGTCTATCTGGCGCGCCCGCGGGCGGACCTTCGTCGCCGCGAATTCGCGCGCCGTCGTGATGACGTCTTGTTCCGCATCAGTGAAGTCGAAGTCCATGTCGCGCTCTCCTTTCGCTTCTCACGCGCTCGCCGGCCCGCCGGATGCGAGGGCTGCTCTGTATGCGGCCATCTCATCGGACGAGATGCGCCCCGTTGTGCGGTAGTGCTCGCGCGCATCTTCCATGATGCGCTCCAGGTCGTCCTCCTGCCTCTCTGTCAGCGGCATCGGCTTGTGGGTGGCGATGATTTCCTCCATGCGCTCGCGGGCGTAGTCGATACAGCTCTTCTTTCCGCCTTGCAGCCACTCAGGGTACGTCAGCTTGTCGGACGACTTCGGGATGTACTGCTCCTGCTTCCACCACTTGCGCGTGTGGGCCTGGCCGAGAAAGTGCCCCGGCACGGGGCCGACCTGCTCGATGAGGTCCAGGGCAAGCGTCTCGTCGGTGACGGACATGCCCTCCAGGTACCGGCCGACCATGCCCGCGATGTCGTCGTCGAGCACCGCCTGGAGCGGGCTGTGGCTCAACTCTCCGTACACGCCTCCGTGTAGCGGTCTGGAGCTGCCGCCGGAGAGGCCGGTGAAGATGGCCCGGAAGCTCTTCTCGTAGGCCGACTGGTAGTCGGGGCGCTTCGAGCCGGGATAGCCGTCCGCGTTGTACGTCGGGATGCCGTAGCGCCGGCAGATCTGGTTGAAGGCCGAGATGTGGATGCACACGGCTACGTTGCCGAATGCCGGCGCCCCCGTGCTCATGTTCATCGGCATGGCGAAGTCGAGCAACATCGTCCGCGTGCCCGGCCGGATGGTCTGCACAAGGACGAGCGCGGACATCACCTCGACCAGGTTGCTCACCAGGCTGCCGGCGAGGGTCGCCGGGGCCGAGGCGCCCATCACCGGCGCTCCGGTGATGCGAACCGGCATGCCCGCCTCAGCCAGGCTGAAGGCGGAGTCGATGGCATCCTCGAAGTAGGTCAGCGGCGGCGCCGCCGTGCAGGTACCCATGACCTCGATGCCGAGCGCCTGTGCTATCTGTATGGCGAACCTCTCAGAGTTGTAAGAGTGGCCCACCACCACCGCCTTGGACGAGTTGCGCAGCCGTGCCGCGAGGCTCTCGAGCATGCCCATGCAGGGCGGTACGCCGGCATAGCCGAAGTAGGGCGTGTAGGTCGTGAAGAAGTGAAGCGTGGGAAGATAGTCCAGCACGCGGACGGCGTCGTAGTACTCCTTGCGGGTCGCCGGCCGTGGCTCGAAGGTATCCAGGTCGATGGTGTGCTGCCCCGGCGCCGGGGCGAAGTAGAGCGTGTTGCCGCCCATCATGAGCGA
>CAZOSR010000289.1:0-2358 GCA_964582445.1 uncultured Coriobacteriaceae bacterium
GCGTTCAGGTGCTTCGGGATGGCGGGATGACGAGACGCATCACGCTGGTTCTGGTTGGAGTCGCCCTGCCCCCCCACCGGCGCGTGCGAGAGCAGCGCTGCGACAACACCAATCCTGTGGACCCCGCCACACATCTCGCCGCCATCCCAAACGGGACTCGAACGGACGTTGGGTCGCGTCGCGCTCACAGAATACTGCGCGACCCGAGGAGGAACAGAGATGGAGAGGAAACGCAGGCGGGTCATGGCCATGGCGCTGGTTCTGCTCGCAGCACTTCTGCCGGCCGTGGGGTGCGCCAGCACGCCGACGGTCGTCGTGGAGCAACCTGCCGCCGCGCCGGACACGCAGCAGCGAGGGCTGTGGGTCACCGGCATCGGAGAGATGCGGATGAGGCCCGACCTTGCCGTCATCGACTTCGGCGTGGAGATCCGGGCCGCGGGCGTGGGTGAGGCGCAGGAGCAGTCGAGCGAAGCGCTCGAGAGCGTCATGGAGGTGCTGGAGGACAACGACATAAGCGAGGAGATGGTCAGGACCACCGGCTTCAGCATCAGAGAGGCGACGCGCTGGAACGAAGACTCCGGAGAGGAGGTCGTGACCGGGTACGAGGTCTCGACTCGCATGGAGGCCGAGGCCGGGGATGGGGAGATGGCCGGCGAGGTCATCGCAGCCCTCGTCGAGGCTGCAGGCGACCACATCCGCGTCCACGGCATCCGCTTCGAGCCGTACAGCCCCGACGACTTCTCCGAGGACGTCCTCGTCAGAGCCATGGAGGACGCCGAGTGGAATGCCGTCTTCCTGGCCGAGCGCGCCGGCGTGACCCTTGGCAAGCCCATCTTCATCAGCGACGGCGGCCCGGTGTCGGCTACGAGCAACGCGATGGAGATGGACTACCCGGTGGTGACAGACAGCCCTTCGGCGCCTGTGCCGCCCATCATCGAGCCAGGAGAGCTGACGTATCGGACCACGGTGCGGGTATGCTACGAGATTCTCGCGAACCCGCAGGAGCCTGTGCCGATGCCTGACGTAGTTCTCGAGCCGGCGGCCGGCAGCTACCTCGACAGGGGCGAAGGAGAGCAATCCCCGGTCAAGCTCGTTGACGCCGAGGTGAGCGTCGGCATCTGCCAGCGGCCGTACGGGACGGTGCGGTCCGGGGACATGCTCCACATCGGGGACCCCGTCCTTCTGGTAACAGGTCGAATCGAGAATCAACACGAGGAAGCGGAGGAGGTGACCCTCCGTGCCGACGGCTACGACGAGAACGGAGACATCGTGTCCGGGACGCTCGACAGCGACCGCATCTCCGGCGTCCTGGGGCTGGACGTCGAACCCGGTGAGACCGGCGAGTTCGTGCTGCACATGAACCCGTCCGAGAGGCTGCGCACGATACGCCTCTTCGGCAGCGTCTACGAGGAGCCGGAGTTCGTGCCGAGCACTCCCGTGCCCGAGTCGGAGATGACCCGCATCACGTTCTCCCTCGAGTGGCTGCTGGAGAACGACGTCGAGCCGGACGACGACACCGTCACCATCACCTTCCCCGAATCGTGGCTGCGTGAACCGCCGGAGATACCCGAGGACGAGGAGACGGTCGAACTCTCTGTCCCGACCCGGCTGCTCATGGACCACAACGAGAGCGAAGATCCGTCCCTGATAACAGTGACGTTCCCCGACCGCTACTTCGACGGGCTGTGACGCTCCCGTTGGGTAGATGCCGATATGAAGGAGAGACGCACGTTCAGTGGGGAGGAACCGTGAAGGCCCGGGTAGGGATGCTCCTTGTCGCGGTGTTGCTGTCGACGGGATGTTCGGCCGAGACAATGGCACCTGTCGTTCGGGACGACATACTCGTGCAGCCTGAGGCAGGCAGCTACCTGACCGGCTACTGGCAGCAGCCAACGAACATCCTGCTGATGGATGCCGTCGCGAGCATCTGCAGTTGCGGGAAGGACTACGGGACCCGCTTCATGTACCCCGGTGTCGACCTCGATGCAGGAGATGCTTGTCTCGTGGTCACGGGGCATGTCGTGAACCACGACGAGAACGTGCTCGAGATTGGCGTGTTCGCCCGAGGCTACGACGAGCACGGTCTATGGGTGGCCGAGACGCTCGACACCGGTGCCGTCTACGGCTCCATCACGTTCGACATCGGGCCGGGAGAGACCCGCGAGTTCCTGCTGCACTTGAACCCGTCCGACAGCGTGCGGACGATCCAGGTGTTCGGAGGTCCCGACGAAGACCGGCTGACCGGGCCCACGACTCCGATACCGGACAATCCCAACCCGCCATCGAGTACGCCCCTGCCCGAATCCGAGATGACCCGCATCATCTTCTCGCGGCAGTGGCTGCTCGAGAATGACCAGG
>CAZOSR010000290.1:0-2354 GCA_964582445.1 uncultured Coriobacteriaceae bacterium
TGAATCGGACATAGTTCCGATCGCGCCGGCAGTCGCACGCCCGTACGTGCAGATACTGCACGACATCGTCGGCAGCGCTATGCTCATCGGTCTCGGGCTGTTCGCGGCATTGGCCGCGTTGAACACTGGTGGACGAAGAGGACGCCTCGTCGTCCTGGCCATCGCGGCAGGCGCCGTTGTCGCGCTGAGAGCCCTGGGCTCCGGTTCCCTGCAGCAGGCGATGATCAGTTCACGTTGGATGGTCTTCATCTTCATGCTCTTCTCCGTGCTATCGGCGTGGGTGCTGTCCCTGCTACTGGCGCGTGGACACCAGAGCCTGGGGCGGCTGGCATTCACGGCAGCACTGTGCGCCTTCTACTTCTTCCCCATGGCAACCGGCAGCGTGGCTAATCAGTCGAGCCCGTTCTGGCCGACCACGATGCCCCGAACGGGCTACACAGTCTCTGAGCAGACTGCGTGGCAGACGCAGTTGAACCGGCTACGCGTCTCACCAGTGAGCGATGGCTACTACGCCGGCGCGATGGGAACGTTGACTACAGGCACCCAGTACGAGCTCGTTTCCGCCAGAGACGCCGAGCTGTTCATCGTACGCGGCAACTACATCGGGCGACCGGACCTGAACGTGTTCTTCTGGTCGGTAGTCGGGGACATGCGAGACGTGCACGTGGGGTTCTACCGACACGACGGCCAGCCGATTGCCATCGTCGCATACGCGGACGGCCTGGCACGTACCGGCGGAACGGTCTATGCAAGCGATGGGGTGCGGATGGTGCAGACTACTGCATGAGCCACGACCGCCGGCAACCACGCCCCCCGACTCCGGCCAACAACGCCGGGGTCGGGGTTCGACCAAGCGCCTCGGCTGAACCCGCAGAATCGTCCTTGTCGACCGCGGCCCTGGCCAAAAGCAGCCTCACCGTGCTTCTGGCACAGGGACTGCAGAGCCTGCGGGGAGTGCTGTTGCTGCCGTTCATCACACGGCTATTGAGCGTCGGCGACTACGGGCTGTGGGTCCAGGGCGGCACTCTCGTGTCACTCCTCAGCCCCATTGTGACTCTCTACCTCAGCAGCGCCATACTGAGGTTCTTTGCGGCTGAAGGCAATCCGAGAGCGGTGGCCAAGACCCTTCACGGGGCGGTCCTGACGGTGGCGGTACTCGGGCTGAGCGTCACAGCGGCAATGCTGCCAGCCAGCGGAGCCGTCGCTGGAGCGTTCTTCGAAGGCGAGCGACTGATCGTCTGCCTTGCCATTGCTTCCCTCCTCCCTGAGTGCCTTGGCTCGATGTTCCTCGCCTACTTCCGAACCTTCAGGCAGATGGGGAAGTTCTCTTTCTTCAGCGTGGCGCGACCTTACGTCGAACTGATGGTGGCAATCGCTCTCCTGCTGACCGGACATGGTCTCGCGGACCTGATGATAGCCATGGCGGTCGTACGAGGGGCGTTGACCGGTGTGATGGGCGTCATCGTCTTGCTGCAGACGGGATGGGCAACGCCGGATTTCTCCGCGCTGCCCGAGTTCCTTCGCTTCTCCGTCCCGCTCATTCCGATGAATCTGATGCTCTGGATCACGAATGCCAGCGACCGCTTCGTCATCGGCTACTATCTCGGTACCGCGGCAGTCGGTCTCTACAATCCCGGCTACGCGCTGGGCAGCGTCGTCGCGTTTCTCTCGGCCCCTATCATGTACGTACTGCCGCCGTTCGTGTACGCCCACTACGACCGGGGCCGAATCGAGTTGGCGATGAAATACCTGTCGAGCACGATTCTGCTGGTGGTGTGCGTCGGTCTGCTCATGACCGCCATGCTCGGTGGCCTTTCCATGCCTATCCTCTCGCTTCTTGCCACCAGCGAGATAGCCCGGCAAGGCCACCTGGTCACGCCACTGGTGGCCCTCGGCGTGACAGCCCAGGTGTGCACCATCGTCTTGAGCATCGCCCTTTCATGCGCCAAGAAGACACATTGGATGGCGTTGTCGGCCTCTCTGGCTGCGATTCTGAATCTGGCCCTCAACCTCACATTCATCCCGCGGTTCGGCATAGTCGCCGCTGCCGCGACGACGCTCGTGGCCATGCTGGTTGACTTCAGCATTCGCCTTCGCATGGCACAGCGTCACGTGCATCTGGCCCTGGAGTGGTCGAGACTGCTTCGTGCCGGAGTCGCCGCTGCTGCTCTAGGCCTTGGCCTGTTTGCCGTCAGTCCGATGGAACCGGCCCTGCTGACAGCGCTGGCCCTCGACCGGGCGCAAGGCGTCTTTCGCCGCCTGCAGCGCCATATGCGCACCGTCGAGGTCGTCAGCGGCGCCTTCCTGATCTTCATCGGCGTGCTCGTTTTCAGCGGGCAGTTGGAGCGGCTGAC
>CAZOSR010000291.1:0-2350 GCA_964582445.1 uncultured Coriobacteriaceae bacterium
GCCGAGGGGCAGATGGGTGTGGCGGTCGGCCAGACTCGGCCCGATCAGCCCGAGTCGTACGGGCAGCTCACCGCCGGTCCCTGGTACCGGTGGGACGGCGTAGAGCGCCTGATCCGGGTGGACGCCTTCAACATCGACTATCAGGCTGGCGGCGTGAGTCGCGGACCCACACCGACCGTATCGGTGCTTGACGGTGACGGCGAAACGCTGGCGTCCCGGATGGTGTATCCGAACCACATCCTTCGGCATGGTGCGCTCTCCATCTACCCGGTCGACTACGGCCTCTCGGCAGCGATCGCGATGCTTGACGCCAATGGCGCCGAGATCCAGCGCACGGTGCAGTTGCTGGACTTCGACGGGGCGAGCCCTGACGGGACCTCGCCACTGAACGAGATCGGTCTCTACGGCCCGGACGGCCAGGTGCTCAACAGGTTGATCGTCTCCGTGCCTCTGGATAGCGTGGACGAGGGCTTCCTGGGGCGGCTCCCCACGACGCCGCGCGCGCGCTTCATCATCTTGGGCGCGGACGGCTCACCTGTGTTCGATGAGGTGATCGAGCCGGGGCAGCGCGTGGGGCTTCCAGCCGGAGGCGCCCTTGAGCTTCTCGGCGTGGACTACTATGCCCGCTTGCAGCTTGTGGATGACCCGTCAGTGCCGCTGCTGTATGCGGGCGGTGTTATCGCCCTGATCGGTCTGGGGATTGCGACGCTTGCTCGCCAGATGCTGCTCACGGCACAGGTGGAACGAAGCGCCGACGAGCCCCAGCTTGCGGTGCGCATGCGGCTCTGGCGCATTCACTCGACCAGTCGCAGCGAAATCGAGGATGAGCTGCGCCGGGCGCTCGGCACGGCCGAAGGGAGTGCATGATCGTGGAGATCATCATGACGTGGGCGACGCTGTTCCTGTACGCGGGCGCAACGGCCCTGTCAGCCATCGGCGTGGTCTTCGTCAAGGAGAAGCTGATCGGGCGCGCTGTGCTGGTGGCAGGCGTCGGCCTAGCCGCCCAGACCGCGTCTCTCGGCTTCCGATGGGTGCGAGTGGGGCACGGGCCGTATCTGGGCTTCTACGAGGTCTCAGCCGCTCTGGTGCTGTTCGTGGTGGCATCCTTCGTGTTCGTGGCATGGCGACAGCCGAGGCTTGCGAGCGCGGGCATCGGCGTGATGCCGGTGGCCCTCCTGCTACTCGGCGGCGCGATGCTCGCTCAGGGCACCGAGGTGCCGATGACCGCCAAGCTCACGAGCTTCTGGCTCGCGATCCACGTGATCTTCGCCAATCTGGCGTTTGGCGCGTTCGTCATCTCGTTCGGGCTTGCCATCGCGTACATCGTGCGCGAGCGGTCCGGCTCGGGCGCATGGGCCAAGCGCTTCGAGAGGTTGCCGGCGCAGGATGCGCTCGAGAACCTCACCGTTCGGTACGTGCTCGTGGGCTTCTTCTTCTGGGGCATCATGATCGTCACCGGGGCCATCTGGGCCAACGAGGCGTGGGGCCGGTACTGGGGCTGGGATCCCGTGGAGACCTGGAGCCTGATCGTCTGGATCATCTACGCCGTCTACCTGCATCTGCGGTACACGCTCAAATGGAGCGGTCAGCGCCTCGCGTGGGTGGCGATCCTGGCGATGCCGCTATCGCTCTTCACGCTGATTGGCATCCCTGCGGTGTTCGACACGACTCATGCGGGTATCGGCGGCCTCGGCAAAGACTTGTAGCACCGCCGGCCTCCATCGCTCGCAGGCACGCAGAAGGGGCGCCGTTGCCGGCGCCCCTCTCGTGTCCGCGTGTCGTCGGCGTTCTACTCGGCAGCGGGAGTCTCGGACTTGTCCGCCGCCTTCTCTGCCCCGCCGAGCTTCTTCATCGCTTCGGCCATCTTCTTGGGCATCTCGCCGACCTTCTCCTTGCCGATGCCGAGGAAGTCGAACTGCTCACCGTAGTCGCGCATCATGACCTTCATCGCTGAGAGCATGTAACTGCGCTTGAATCCCTCGGGGAGCGCGAGGATCTCGTTCATCTTGTTGGCGTAGAACGTCATGTAGCAGCGGCCAAGCGCGATGGTGATGTCCGTGAGCGACATCGCATACGGCTCGATGATCGGCGTGGAGATGTTGTACTTGGCGTAGTCCCAGACGCGGATGCGGTCGTGCACCTCGTCCCAGAGCGACGTGTACGGCATCGGTGTCAGCACGGGGAACACCGCGATGTCCGGATTCAGGCGCGCCGCCATCGCCGCGGTCGCCTTGATCGAATCCCAGGTCTCCTCCGGGAAGCCGATCATGAACGACGCCTCGATCATGATGTCGTGCTGCTTGAGGATCTTCACGGCGTGTTCGTTCATGTCGATCGTGGTGCCCTTGTT
>CAZOSR010000292.1:0-2323 GCA_964582445.1 uncultured Coriobacteriaceae bacterium
TGCTGTTCCACCCGTATCTGCTGGGCGAGCGGGCGCCGTACTGGAGCAGCCGCATAAGGGGAGGGTTCAGCGGGGCCTGCATCGACCACGGCCGCCCGGCCTTCCTTCGTGCCGTGCAGGAAGGGGTCGCCTACTCGCTGCGCGACTGCACCTCGCTGCTGGACTGGGATGGGGTGTCCGACATCCGCCTCTGTGGAGGTGGGGCGAAGAGCGGCTCGTGGTGCCGCATCATCGCGGACGTCCTCGGTCTTCCGGTTCGCCGGATGGAGCAGCAGGACGCCTCGGCGCTCGGCGCGGCGCTCACTGCCGTCGCGGGCTGCACCGGTGCTGACCTCTGCACGCTGGCGGAGGCCGGCGTCGGAGAGTCGCTCCGCATCGAGCCTGACCCGGCGAACCGCGACGTCTACGACTCCGGCTACCGGAAGTACCGCGCCCTCGCGGACCAGTACCTGCTGACGTTCGGGGAATCCGGGTAGTCATCTCCCATGCCGGCGGCGTTGTGGTGACGCCGAGCGCGGCTTTTCGGGCGGACAGCGAGCCTGTTCCGGGCGCAGCCTGACATCCCTCGGCGTCACAGTAACGTGGCATACGTGCCACGCAGCCGTGCCGGGTTGTCAGCATATAACATTTATGTTATAGTGCTGCTGTGTCCTGGACCGTGCTCTACTACGAAGACGAGTCCGGACACGAGTCCGTGGTGGAGGAAGTAGACGGGTTTCCGAAGAAGGCTCAGGCGAAGATCCTCCGGTTCATCGACCTGATGGAGGCTGAGGGCCCGGCGCGGCTTGGAGCGGACTACACCGGCCACATCGAGGGCGACCTGTGGGAGCGTCGCATCGATTCGGGCTCGGACCGCTTCCGGGTGCTCTACTTGGCCGTAGTGAACAAGACGGTTGTGCTGCTCCGGGCGTTTCTCAAGAAGACCGGCAGAACGCCGCCTGTTGAGAAGTCCACGGCGCTGCGTCGCCGGGCCGACTTCCTGCGGCGCATGCCGGGGATGTTGCACGGTGGTGCATGACGCGGGCCACGTGAGGAGTGACTACGATGAAGACACATGCGGAAGCAAGGGACAGGTTGCTGGCGGATGCGCAGGTGCGCGAGGAGTATGAACGCCTGGAAGGCGAGTTCAATCTGCGGCGGACGCTCGTGCAGTTGAGGAACGCCTCGGGATTGACGCAGCACGCGGTGGCGGAGAAGCTCGGCACGTACCAGTCGGCGCTCTCGCGGCTGGAGTCCGGCAGGACGAATGTGACGGTGGACTACCTGGCCAGGATTGCTGACGCGCTCGACTCCGACCTCACCGTGTGTTTCACGCCGCGCGGCGGTGAGCACGGCGGCCAGCGGTTCGAGGCGAGGGTGAAGGCGAAGCCCTGAGACGGCCGCAGGCGCTAGTGTTCTCATCCCGCTGGACTCTTGGCTCCGGGCGCGGGACGGTGTCTCGCATGGCATCCCCCGACATGCCCGACAATGGCATGCTGAGCGTCGGACGGGTGGCAAGGAGGAAAGATGCAACCGATAGGACCGCTGATGTGGGAACACCGCACCATCGAGCGTGCCGTCAAGCTCATGGAAGAGGGACTGGTCCGGATGAGGCGCACGGGGGCCCTCGAGCCGCGATTCCTAGAGATGAGCGTCGATTTCATTCGGACGTATGCCGACCGCACACACCACGGCAAGGAGGAGGACATCCTCTTCAGGGAGCTGGCGAAGAAGCCGCTTGAGACTGAGCACAAGGTCATCATGGACGAGCTTGTGGCGGAGCACGTGCGTGGACGGGAGCTGACGCGCCAGGTGTCGGACGGTATCCAGCAGTACCGCAGCGACGCCGCAGGCGGACTCGCGATGGTGACCGAGGCTCTGCAGCATCTCTGCCTCTTCTATCCGGCTCACATCGAGAAGGAGGACAAGCGCTTCTTCCACCAGGTCATGAAGTACTTCGACCGGACCGAAATGGACCGCATGCTTGAGGAGTTCCGGGAGTTCGACAGCCGGCTGATACACGAGAGGTATTCAGCCCGCCTCGATGAGATGCGTCGGGCCGCGGCTGCGCCCTGACACCGGACCGGTGACCTGCTGCCGCCCGAGCGATAGGATTGCCGAGATGACGTCAATGTGATGAGCCACGAGTCCTCCCGCAGGCCGATTACCCGAAATGTGGTTCGCACGTCCGATACCCAGAGGAATGCCATCGGCAGGGCATCCGAGTGTTCGGGCATAATGTGCTTTCATGAACGCGAGGGCTAGTTGCGGCATGCCGGTCGTGGCCGTGGTGGCGTACGAGCGGGATGCCGGCTGTCTCCATGCCGCCGTCGCCGCGTGTGAC